>NZ_JBEXLL010000016.1:0-98207 GCF_040609955.1 Nocardia sp. NPDC004568 | reverse complement strand
CTACGAACGGCGCGCCGACATCCACCAAGCACTACTGAGCCTGGCCTGCTCGGTCATATGCCTCCGGAAGCTCATTCTGAACTGATCTTTAAGCCACATCCGACCCTCCTGGGCCGATTAACAACTTACGGAGAAACAATGCGTCTCCTCCCCGGGCCCCGCAGGCAACATGACGCCGCCTCTACCTGACATTCGCCGTACGATGTCATCGATCTCGTCAGCCGTGAGCCGGACCTCGAAGAGATCTTCCTCGGCTACTACGGACAGGACTGAAACGTCATGCTCCGGATGTCTATCTGAAGTGCTTTCGCGATCAGCGACGCGGCCTGGCATGGTGGAGCTTCGGAATAATCGCGCTGGTACTTCCGGAAAGCGCACTGTGGCCGTCCATTTCGGATGCCGCAGGCGTGGGGGACTTCGTGAAGAACTATCCCGGACCGTTGCGCGGGCTGTGCGACCTGGACGAATTCGGCACCGGCATCGGGTTTCTCGACGTCGAGCTTTTCAGCATGTTGCTGCCGACCCTGTTCCTCGTTTTCGCGATCGGTCGAGGGGCCAGGGCGATACCGCATACTTCTGGCTGCTGCCGGCGGGGCCGTCGCATTGCCGGCCGGGCTCCCGGTCTTCTATCGTCGTGACATTGCCGGAGTATGAGCATGGCCGCCCGGACGACGTGCCGCTCTCCGCACATCCAAGCGGGATATCTGTTCCAATGGCTCGATGATGTATCGCATGCCGAAAGGAACCAGAACATCGACCAAGTGGCGCGTCGCGGGCGTGGTGGGGGCCGCGGCAGCAGCCCTGGCCGCGGTGACGATCCCGGCCGCGACCAGCGCCGCCGCGCCTGCCCGCTGCGCTGCGGAGGCGCTGGACCTGAGCACCCGCGAGCGTCCGTCGGACTCGCCCGGTCAGGGCATGCTCGAAGTCGTGTTGACCAACACGTCCGCGCAGAGTTGCGCGGTGCAGGGGTTCCCGGGCGTGGACCTGGCGGGCCCGGATGATCCGACCTTCGGACCCACCTACCAGCTGCCCCGCCGGGCCGTGGAGCCCGTACCGCTGACAGTGGAACCGGGCGCCGCGGTGAGCAGCCCGCTCACATATCTGGCGGACGGACCGGACGGATGGGTTCCGGTGACTCTCGTCGTGACCCCGCCGGATACCACCACCCAGCTGCAGACGCCGTGGCCGGCCGGTGTGAGCGTGCAACGCCAGGACGGCGCCACTCACCTGGGCACCTATATCGGCCCGCTGCGACCCGCCTGATCATCCGCATGTCCGGCTACGATCAGGCACACGCCACGTAGGGTCGGGCCATGGCGACTGTCGCTCAGCACATGATCACTGCGTTGCAGGTCAGTGGCGTCAGCCGGGTCTACGGGTTACCCGGCGACAGCCTGAACGGGTTCACCGACGCGATCCGGCGATCGGACAGCATCACCTGGGAGCATGTGCGGCACGAGGAGGCTGCCGCGTTCGCGGCGACCGCGGAAGCGGCGCTGACGGGCCGGCTCGCCGTATGCGCCGGCAGCTGCGGGCCGGGGAACCTGCACCTGATCAACGGACTCTACGACGCACAGCGCACACGGGTCCCGGTGCTGGCCGTCGCCGCGCACATCCCGATCGGCGAGATCGGATCGGGGTACTTCCAGGAAACTCATCCCGAGGAGTTGTTCCGGGAGTGCAGCGTGTACTGCGAACTCATCAGCAGCCCGCAGTCGGCGCCGCGTGTGGTGGAGATGGCGATGCGGGCAGCGGTCGAGGAGAACGGCGTCGCCGTCGTGGTCATACCCGGCGAGGTCTTCCAGAGCCGCGTATCCGGCGATCGGTGGAGCAGCCGGCCGGTATTGCCGTCCCGGTCGGTACTACGGCCGGACGACCCCACCCTGCGCCGCGCCGCGGACATCCTGAACACCGGGTCGCGGGTGACGATTCTCGGCGGGGCCGGTACCGCCGGGGCGCACGCCCGGGTCATGGCCTTGGCCGAGACGCTGCACTCGCCGATCGTGCACGCGTTCCGCGGCAAGGAACACCTGGAGTACGACAACCCCTTCGACGTGGGGATGACGGGGTTACTCGGCTACGCCTCGGGATACAAGGCGATCAAGGAATCCGACGTGCTGCTGATGCTGGGTACCGACTTCCCGTACCCGCAGTTCTATCCCGAGGATGCCGCGATCGTCCAGGTCGATATCCGCGGCAGCCACCTCGGCCGGCGCACCCCGATCGACCTGGGCATGGTCGGCAGCGTGCGGGACACGATCGATGCGCTGCTGCCCCTGCTGGAGCAGAAGACAGACCGGACGCACCTGGACAGGTCGCTGCGCCATTACCGGCGCACCCGGCACTCGCTGGACGCGCTGGCGGTCAACGACCGCGACCGCACGCCCATCCGCCCGGAATACGTCGCCGGAGTGGTGAATCGACTGGCCGCCGACGACGCGGTGTTCACCTTCGACGTCGGATCGCCGACGATATGGGCCGCGCGCTATCTCACCATGAACGGTCTGCGACGGCTGACCGGCTCGTTCACCCACGGCACGATGGCCTGCGCCCTGCCGCACGCGATCGGCGCGCAGACCGCCCACCGGGGACGGCAGGTGATCGCCCTCGCCGGCGACGGTGGACTGACCATGCTGTTCGGCGAGCTGATCACCCTGGTGCAGAACGACCTACCGGTCAAGGTGATCGTGTTCAACAATTCGTCGCTCAACTTCGTGGAATTGGAGATGAAAGCGGCCGGGGTGGTGAACTTCGGTACCGACCTGGCGAATCCCGACTTCGGCGCCGCAGCCCGGGCCATGGGGATCTGGGGACGCCGGGTGGAAGAGCCCGGTGATCTGGAGCCGGCCATCGCGGAAGCGTTCGCACACGAGGGGCCCGCGCTCGTCGACGTCGTCGTGGCACGGCAGGAATTGACGATCCCCCCGGCCATCTCGGCAGAGCAGGCCAAGGGGTTCACGATCTACGCCATCCGCACCATCCTCGCCGGCCGCGCCGATGAACTACTCGACCTGGTCACCACCAACGTCGCCCGGCGCATCCTGGACTGACCACGCCGCGACGCCCCGGGCTGCCGGCCGCGGACGGATCGGCGCCCGGCGTCCTCCGAGGGACGCGGCCTATTTCGCGTCTCCGTAGCACTCCACCACCGCCGTGGTGAAGGGAAACCGGACCGGTGTGGGTCCGAATGCCAGCCGGCCCGCGGTATCGGCCGCGGTGGTGATCATCTCGGCGACCCGCGGTGCCTCCTCCGCCGGACAGTGCACGATCACCTCGTCGTGCTGGAAGAACACCAGTTCGGCACGGAGCCCGGCACGCGAGATCGCATGACGCAGTCCCGCGAGGACCAGAAGTGCCCAGTCGGCTCCGCTGCCCTGCACCACGAAGTTACGCGTGAAGCGGCCCCGGGCACGCGCCGCCGAGGTACTGCGGTACTCGCCGGAGCTCTCCTGGGACAACTCCTCCTGTTCCGGCGCGGCGACCGACACCGGCGGGCAGGTCCGCCCCAGCCAGGTGCGGACCAGACGGCCCTCTTCGCCGGCCCGTGCCGCGTCGTCGACGTAGGCCACCGCGGCCGGATACCGCCGGCGCAGACCGGCCAGGTGGGTCAGGGCGTCACCGGAGGTCTGGCCGTAGATGGCGCCCAGCAGAGCGAGTTTGGCTTGCGCGCGGTCGCCACCGAAGCCCCGGGCCGCCAGGTCCGCGTACAGGTCCGCGCCGCGGCCGGCCACCTCCATCAATCCGGGATCGCGGGAGACGGCGGCGAGTATGCGCGGCTCCATCTGGTCGGCGTCGGCGACCACCAGGGACCATCCCGGGTCGGCACGGATGGCCCGCCGGATCACTTTCGGGATCTGCAGGGCGCCCCCGCCGTTGGTGGTCCAGCGGCCGGTCACCGTGCCGCCCGGCAGGTATTCGGGGCGGAATCGGCCGCCGTGCACCCAGTGCTCGAGCCAGGACCAGCCGTGCGCGGTATAGAGCCGGTACAGCGACTTGTACGCCAGCAGTGGCGCCACGGCGGGATGATCGATGCGCTGGAGCTCCCATTTTCGCGTGGACGACAGCAGAATCCCGGCGCGGGAGAACGCCCTGATGATGTCCTGGGGTAGGTCCGGACGGACTCGCACCCCCTCCCCGAAGGCCCGCGACACCTCCTCGGCCAACTCCGCCATCCGGCGTGGTTCCGACCCGCCCGCGTAGCGCTCCCCCAGCAGCGTATCCAGCAATTCACGATGCACGTCGGCGCGCCACGGGATGCCCGCCCGCGACATCTCCGCGGCGACCAGCATGCCCGCCGATTCGGCGGCGAGCAGTAATCGCATCCGGTCCGGATACTCGGTGGCCGCGGTCCGCGCGAGCTGACCGGCGTAGACCTCCACCAGGGCGGTGAATTCGTCGGTGCCCGACGGCAGCGGTACCGGGCCCGACTCGAACAACGAGGGCTGGGTTTCGGCGGCCCGTGCGGGGGCGTCCGGCGGAACGGGCAGGTTGCGCAGACGAGCCCACGCGGCCGCCAGCGAACGAGGCTGACCGGCCTGCCCTTCCTCGTACCCGATCAGCAGCGCCTCCGCGGCCTCCACGTCGTAGCAGCGCTCGACCCGCACACCGGCCGCCAGCAGGGGCCGGTAGATGTCGGCGGTGGACCGCCACACCCACCGCTCGACCTCGGGGCGTGACCGCACCGCCTCGGCCAGCGACGGTTCGCGGATCACCGGCGCGGCGGGCCGGCCGGCCGGATCGAGGGGACACAGATACGCGCCCCCGTCACCCGCCTCCGCCACCGCCCACCGCACGTCCCCGAGTCTGGCAGCGGGGTCCGACACCCACGGCACCGGTCCGTCGCGACACCGGCCGGCGCGGTGTGGCATACCCGCCCGGGGGGCGGGCCCGGAGGCGGAAGGCAGCCGTGCCGTCGCGCGGTCAGCACCGGCCGGCCGAGGATTCGCCGAACCATCCCGCCCGCAATCCTCGCCATCCCAGCGGGAGTTCGACACGACCGGCCCGGATATCGGCGACCAGGTCGGCATAGCCGTCGCGGGCCTGGCCGAGGTGGAACCACGCCGTACGCCGAAGACGCCGGTCCGCGCAGTGGCGAACGGCCCACCGGGCTTCCACGTACCGCGTCGCGACCTGGTCGATGACCTGTCCGAGAGAGTGGGTATGGCTGCGCGCCCCGGTGCGGTGCGGTAGGTGCCGCACCCGCCAGGTGTCGATATCCGCCACCACCGCGCCGATCCGCCGCCGCAGATCCGCTGCGCCGGACTGCCCGCCGCGGTGGGCCGGCTCCGGGCCGCCGGTCAGGTGTGCGGCCCGCAGGGCACCCAGTTCGTGCGCGAAGCCGGTCAACACCGGACCGTCGTCGATATCGAGATGACCGGCGATCGCGGCCAGCAAGCGTTCGGGCGACGGCAATGCCGTGGCGCCGTGTAGTTCGTGCACCGCCGCGCGCACGCCCGGATCGCCGGCACGCACGTCGATTTCTCCGCGAAGGAGTTTCCCGCTTCGCGGGAGCGGTACCGACCCGAGGCGCTCCCGCGGCGCGGGCGCGGGGCGGCGCCGTTCGTCGGCGTTCATGCCGCGCGACCGGATCCGTCGACGCGATCGGCGCTTTCACGCTGCCGGATCTGGCGCAGCCGGTAGGCCACCAGCTCCTCGACCCGAGCGGTCTCGGCGATATTGCCGGCCTCGTCGCTCACATAGGCCGTACCCGCCAGCAGGGCGAGGAGCAGTCCGGTAGTCCAGGCCACCCACCCCGCGCCCTCGGCGGCGAACCCGCCCACCCAGGGCGAGATGAAGAGCATCAACCCGATCACCGAGAGGGCCCAGTGGTCCTTCGTGGGGTTTCGCGCGAGTAGCGACCACATCGCGTAGACGACGGTGAGCGCACCCAGCCCGAGTGTGAGGCCGGTACCGGCCGCGGTGGTGGCGAGCCACACGGGCGTCGCCGCGGTCGCGATCCCCAGGACCATCGCCGCCCAGCCCACGATCGAGTTCTTACTCCTGCTGCCCATATCCTATCTCCTCACGCTACGCTACACGTATCGTAGCGCCCATGACCGGCATGATGGAACCGGTTGTGAGGGACCGGACACACAGGCAAGGAGATTCGATGACCGAGGCACCGGCACCCCGTGACGAACGGATCACCGCCGCGACACTGGAACTGCTGCGCGCCAAGGGACCGAAAGCGGTGACCGTCGAGGCCGTCGCCGCACTGTCCGGGGTGGCCAAGACGACGATCTACCGTCGATACAGCAATCGCGGCGACATGCTCACCTCGTCACTGAGTTCGATCGCCGAGCCCGAGCCGCCCCCGGCGACCGCCACCCTGCCGACGGTGCTGCGGTGGGTTGTCGAACAATCCCTCCACGTCGCCGACGCGAGTATCGGAGCAGGCGGAGTGGCCGCGCTGCTCACCGACGATGATCCAGAGTTCACCACCCTGATCCGCGCACTGCTCGTACAACACCGCCACCGGCTGTCCGAAGCGCTGAGCCGAGCGTTCGAGGCGACGGCACCGCGCGCAGACCTCGACGCCGAAACAGTCCTGGACATGATCGTCGGCGCCTACCTCGCGGAGACCGCGCGCAGCGGCGGAGTGCGAGACGACTTCAGCGAGCGAGTGCTGGCAGTGATCGGTTCCGCGATCACCGCCGGTTCCCCGAATCGGTGATCCACCCCGGAGACCGGCGGCCACCGTGTCCCGCCGGTCGAGCCCGGGCCGTATCGGGTCAGGCGGGCGCTTCGCCTTCGAAGCCGGAAGCCCGGAACCGCCCGCGCAACGAGAGGTCGCGAAGCATATTCGTGACCTCTTCCGGTGACATCGTCGGAGTCTCCGGTTCCAGCCACCACTGCAGAACGGTGATCCGCTCGCCGACCCACGCCCGGGCCAGCAGATCGATATCGATATTCGACGTGGCGCCCTGGGCCTCCGCGCGCGCGGCGAACACCACCGCGGCGATGGCGGCCCGGTCGTCGATGAACCGGCGCAGCGCGCGCCCGTCGCCCTCGCCGCGCAGGATCACCCGATAGGTATCGCGTTCCTCGGCGGCGTGCCGGAACATCTCCAGAATGGGTTTCCCCGTGAAACCGACCGACGACGTGGAGACCAGCGGCCGCTGCCGCTCCTGCAGTTCATCGATCAGATCGGTGACGATGTGGTTCAGCAGATCGTCTTTGTCGGTGTAGTGCGTGTAGAAGGTGGCGCGGTGGCGGCTCTCGATCACCGTACTGCTCCGGCATTTCGCACAGTTGCCGCGATCCCGATTGTCCGCCGAGCAATGCACACAAGCGACGAGATGTTTCTCTCCCGACTTCGACGACAGCACGGCCGGTCGGGTGAAGAAGCAATAATGCGCGATGCGGGTCGGTACACCGGGACGACACCCGAAAGTCGCCCGATCGACCGGATCCGGACTCCGTTACGCAAACTCTCTTTCCGCCGAGCTGTTCTCGGATTTCGGGCCATAAAACGTTGACAAGGTGCAACGAATTCTCTTGTTGTTGTTTATCGCCCTGTGACGTCCGCCGATATTCTGTACGAAGCTCGACCCGGTCGATACCCGAAAGACTGGATCAGGTTACGGCACATACTGCCGATTTCGGGGTCCCGGCAAAGAATCTTGCGCGGGAAGCGAGATTTCGGTCTGTACTCGGGGAAAAACCTCTGCTTACACTGAGGGCGGCCGGTTATGGAGGAGAGCTATGGAACGCTCGGATCCAACATTTTTGCCAGGATCGGGAGGAAACGGGCCGGCCCGGTCCGGGAGTGCGGTCGGAAATCCCGTGCCGCTGTCCGCCGGACAGCGGGGACTGTGGCTCGCGCAGCGACTGCGGCCGGATATTCCGATATCCGAAGCGCAGTACATCGAAATACACGGGGACCTGGATATCGGGCTGCTGCGCCGCAGTCTGATTCGAGCGGGACACGAATTCCAATCCGGATATGTGCGCCTGGTCGAGAACGACGGTGAACCGCAACAGCTGTACGACCCGTATCTCGAGTCGACGGGGCCCGTCCTCGATCTGCGTGGCGAACCGGACCCGATGGAGGCGGGGCTGCGGTGGATGCGCCGCGAATACACGACACCTCTCGATATCGTCCGGGACCGCCTGTTCGCCGGGGCACTGTTACAGGTCGGCGAGCGACATTACCTGTGGTACAACCGGGTTCACCATGTCGCGCTGGACGGCTACGGCGCGATGACCATGGTGAACCGGGTCGCGGCGCTGTACACCGCGGCGATACCCGGCGGGGCCGCGGAGCACGGCGCCCCGGTGGAGCCGTGCCGGGCGGCGGATCTGCGCACGCTGTACGAAGCGGACCGCGGCTACCGGGAGTCGAAGAGGTTCAGCGACGACCGGGCGTACTGGGTGGACAGGCTCGCCGGCGCCGCGGAGGGCTCGAGTCTCGCGGCCGGCTACGCACCCGCGTGCGCGGAAAGCGTGGCCGTGCTCAGCGAACTGGACCCGGGGACGGTGACCCGGATAGACCATTGCGCGACAGCCCTGGCCGCGAGCCCGGCCGCCGTGGTGATCGCCGCCTTCGGCTGCTATCTGGCCCGGATGACCGGCCGCGACGATGTCATGGTCGATATCCCGGTATCGGGGCGCACCACCGCCGTCCTGCAGCGCTCCGGAGGCGTGTTCGTCAATGTCGCACCGTTTCCGATCGACCTCGGCACCGGGCATACGGTGGCGACGCTGATCCGGCAGGTGCAGTCCGACCTGATCGGCGCCCTGCGACATCAACGCTGCGGCCTCTACGATATCCGCGCCGCCGCCGGCGCCGACGGGCAGCGGCGGTACGCCGGGCCCATGGTGAACGTCATGTTCTTCCCGCAGGAGATCCGGCTCGGGCCGGTCACCGGGGAATTCCACATCCTCAGTTCCGGACCGGTCGAGGATCTGCTCGTCGATCTCTACCAGACCGGCGATCCACCGCGGACGATCCTGCACTTCATGGCCAACCCCGACCTCTACACCCGGGACGAACTGGCGGCGCACCGGACGGGGTTCGCGCGGTTCCTGGACGCGTTCGCGGCCGCTGCGCCGGACACCGGGCTCGGACAGGTCCACCCCGACAGCGCCCGGACCGGTGCCCGGATCCGGCGCCGCCGGGCGACCCTCGCGTTCTGGCGGGAGACGCTCGCCGACCTGCCGGAGGAATTGCCGCTACCGTTCGATCGGCCGCGTCCGGCGGTGTCCTCGGGCCGGCGCGGGAGCCGCCGGTTCGGATTGAGCGTGGACCTGGCGGGTGCGCTGGAAGAAGTCGCGCGAGCGCGTGACACGTCGTTGTTCACGGTGGTCCATGCCGCGATGGCGGTGCTGCTCGCCCGCTCGAGCGGTTGCGCTGATATCGCTGTCGGCGCTCCGGTGATCCGGCACGACGCCGGCCCGGCCGGCGCAACGGCCCCGGAGCCGGTCGACGCGGTGGTACTGCGGACCGAAACAGACCTCGGTGAATCGTTCACGGGGTTTCTCGACCGCGTGTCCCGGGCGGATTCGGCCGCCTTCGATCATGCCGCGATCCCGTTCGCGCGGCTGGTCGAGGAGCTGCACCCACCGCGGTCGCCGGCGCGGCATCCGCTGTTCCAGGTGATGGTGGCGTGCGGGGCCGCGCCGCGCGGGGAGCCGGATCCCACCGGTCCGGAGACCACGGTGACCGGACTTCCCGATCCGGCCGGGCTCGATCTGCGGATCGCGGTGTCCGAGGACGACGCCGGATCGACTGTCACGGTCGACTACTCGGCCGATCTGTTCGATGCGGACACGGTCGACTCGTTGATGCGGCGATGGATACGGATCCTGGAGTCGGTGGCCGTCGACCCGGGGCGCGCGGTGGGGTCGATAGACGTACTCGATCCCAGCGAGCGCGCGAGATTGCTGACCCGGTCCGGTCCCGGCACCGTGGCGCCCCGTACGTTCGCCGAACTGCTTGCCGCGGCCGCGGCCCGGGACCCCGGCGCGCCGGCGATTCTGTCCGGCGGTACCCGGATCGAATACCGGGAGCTGGACGAGCGCTCCGACCGCTTGGCCCGCGCGCTCATCGAGCGGGGTGCCGGGCCCGAAAGCGTGGTCGCCGTGGCGATACCGCGCTCCCCCGATTCCGTTCTCGCCCTCTGGGCGGTGGCGAAGTCCGGCGCGGCCTTCCTGCCGATCGATCCGTCGTATCCGGCGGCCCGGATCAGCCATATGGTCACCGACTCCGGGGCCGCACTCGGCCTCACCGTCGCCGAGGTGCGCGCCGAATTGCCCGACACCGTCGAATGGCTGTTCCCCGGGGACGACCATCCGCCCGGCGGCACCCGGCCGATCTCCGACGACGACCGGATCACCGTACTGCGGCCCGCGCATCCCGCCTACCTGATCTACACCTCGGGTTCCACGGGCACGCCGAAAGGCGTGACCGTGACGCACTCCGGGCTGGCCGCCCTGGCCGCCGAGCAGCGCGAACGGTACGGGGTGACCGGGGCCGCACGCACCCTGCATCTCGCCTCACCGAGCTTCGACGCCTCGGTCTGGGAACTACTCCTCGCGGTGGGCTCCGGCGCCACGATGGTGATCGCCGAGCCCGGCACCTACGGCGGCGCGGAACTCACCGGCCTGATACGCCGCCATCGCGTGACGCACGCGGTGGCGACCCCGGCCGCATTGGCCTCGGTGGATCCGGCCGGGCTGGACAGCCTGCGCGTGGTCGTCGCCGCCGGGGACGCCTGCCCGCCGGAGCTGGTGCGGCGCTGGACCGGCGGCGGACGCGAGTTCGTCGACGCCTACGGTCCCACCGAGGTCACCATCATGGCGAACCACAGCGCCCCGTTGGCGCCCGGGGAACCGGTCACCATCGGCGGTCCGATCCGCGGTGCCTCGGAGTGGGTGCTGGACCGGCGCCTGGAACCCGTCCCGGTGGGCGTGGCCGGTGAGTTGTACATCGCGGGCGCGTTGCTCGCCCGCGGCTACCACCACCGGCCGGGAACGACCGCCGCGCACTTCGTCGCCTGTCCCTGGAAACCCGGTCAGCGGATGTACCGCACCGGGGACATGGTCCGGTGGACCGCGGAGGACACCATTCAGTATCTGGGCCGGTCGGACTTCCAGGTCGAGATCCGGGGGGTGCGGGTCGAACTCGGCGAGATCGATGCCGCCCTGGCGGCGTGCGAGTCCGTCGGATTCGCCGTCACCGTCGGTCACCACACCGGTTCCGGGACCGCCGCGCTGGCCGCCTATGTCGTGCCCGCACCCCATCATTCGATCGACATCCCGCTGCTCACCGAACACCTTCGCGGCCTGCTGCCGTCCTATATGGTCCCGCCCTCCATCACGGTGCTCGAGCATGTCCCGCTCACCCCGGCGGGGAAACTGGACCGCACGGCGCTCCCGGATCCCGTCCGTGCCGCCACGATGCCGTTCCGGCCGCCCGGGACACCGGTCGAGCGCACGGTCGCACGGGTTTTCGCCGAGGTACTCGGTCTCGGCACCGTCGGTCTCGACGATTCGTTCTTCGCACTCGGTGGCGACAGTCTGACCGCGACCCGGGTCGCCGCCCGGCTCGGCACGGCGCTGGGCGCCGAGGTCCCGGTGCGGTTGTTGTTCGAAGCGCCGCGGGTCTCGGAACTGGCCGCCCGGGTGGAGGGGCAGATGCGCACGGGACGGCAGCGCCCGCCGCTGGTCGCCGGACCCCGGCCCGACCTGGTGCCCTTGGCGCCGGCCCAGCAGCGGATGTGGTTCTTCAACCAGTACGACACCGCTTCGGGTGCCTACAACATGCCGATCGCGGTCCGGCTGCGGGGCGAACTCGATCTCGGCGCCCTGCGCGCGGCGATGACCGATGTCCTGGGCCGGCACGAGTCGCTGCGGACGCGCTATCCCGAACAGAAGGGCATGCTGACCCAGGTGGTCGAGCCGGTCGACGCCGTCGATCGGGAGTTGAGCCCGATACCGGTCGGGGCGGACCGGCTGGTCACCGCGATCACCGAATTCGTCCACGAGGGCTTCGATGTGAGCACCCGGGTCCCGGTGCGTACCCGGTTGTTCCGGGTCACCGGCAGCGCGGAGACCGAATACGTGCTGGCCGTGGTGGTACACCATATCGCCGCGGACGGTTTCTCGATGGGCCCGCTGGCCCGCGATGTGACGGTCGCATACGCCGCGCGCGCCCGGGGGGCGGCGCCGGTGTGGCCACCGCTGCCGGTCCAGTACGCCGATTACGCCCTGTGGCAGCGCGCCGTCCTGGGGGATCCCGATGACCCCGAGTCGCTGAGCGCCCGGCAGATCCGGTACTGGAAAGAGACACTGGCCGACCTGCCGGAGGAGCCGGGCCTGCCCTTCGATCGGCCGCGACCGGCGGTGCGGTCGAACCAAGGTTCTACCCACCGCTTCGGCTTGGGCTCGGACCTGGTGGGAAAACTGCGTGCGTTCGCCCGCAACCGCAGCTCGTCGTTGTTCATGGTGATCCACGCCGCGCTCGCGACAGCGCTCGCCCGGTCGTGTGGTTCCGGTGATATCGCGATCGGCACGCCGGTGGCCGGGCGGGGCGCCGCCGTCCTCGACGACGTGATCGGGATGTTCGTCAATACGGTGGTCCTGCGCACCGAGGTGGACCCGGGTGAGTCGTTCGCCGCGCTCCTCGACCGGGTCGAACGAATCGATCTGGCCGCGTTCGGGAATGCCGACGTTCCTTTCGAACAATTGGTGGACGAACTCGCCCCGCAGCGTTCGCAGTCCCGGCATCCGCTGTTCCAGGTACTGCTGGCCTTCCAGAATCTGGCCCGCGCCGAACTGGAACTGCCCGGCCTGAACGTCTCGGTGCTCGACCTGCCCGACGATGTGTCCCGGTTCGATCTCCAGCTGATGCTGGCCGACGACGAGCGCGGCGGTCTGGCGGTGACGGTCACCTACTCGACGGAACTGTTCGATGCGAGCACGATCGAATCCCTGATGCGCCGGTGGTTCCGGATACTGGCCGCGGTGGCGGCCGATCCGGCGGTCCCCGTGGGCGCGATCGAGCTACTCGAACCCGCCGAACGCGCCGATCTGCTGACCCGTTCCGGTCCGCCCGCTGTCGCGCCCCGCACCCTGGCCGAGTTGCTGGCCGCCGGCGCCGCCCGGAATCCCACGGCGACAGCGCTGGTCGCCGACGGAACCCGCCTCGATTACCGGGAGCTGGTCGAGCGCGCCGGCCGAGTGGCCGGGATACTCATCGAGCGGGGCGTCGGACCCGACGACATCGTCGCGGTGGCGATGCCCCGGTCCGCGGATTTCGTGCTCGCGGTCTGCGCGGTGGCCGCGTCCGGCGCCGCCTTCCTGCCGATCGACCCGACTCATCCGGCCGCCCGGATCACTCATATGACCACCGATTCCGGAGCCGTGCTCGGCCTGACGACCGCCGCGGTACGCGACCGGTTGCCCGACACCGTCGAATGGCTGATCCCGGACAGCACCGGCACCACGGAGCGGGCGGCGGACGGCGGCCCCGTCTCCGACGCCGACCGGGTGCGTCCACTGCGCCCGGACCATCTCGCCTACGTCATCTACACCTCCGGGTCGACCGGTCTGCCCAAGGCCGTCGCGGTAGGTCATCGGGGGCTGGCCGGTTGCGCGCGCGAGCACCACGAGGGCCTGCACATCGGGCCGGGTTCGCGCGTCCTGTGCCTGTCCTCGCCGAGTTTCGACGTCTCGGTACTGGAGCTGCTGTCGGGGCTGGCCGCGGGCGCGACGATGGTCGTCGCCCCCGGTGACGTCAACGGCGGCGACGCGCTCGGCGAACTGCTCGACCGCGGGCAGGTGGGCCATGTGTTCATCACCCCGTCCGCGCTGTCCACCGTCGACCCCACCCGATGGCCGTTACCGCACCTGCGCACACTGATGGTCGGCGGCGAGGGCTACGGGTCCGAATTGGTCCAGCGCTGGAACCGCGGCCACGAGGTGTTCGACGAATACGGCCCCACCGAGGTCACGATCGCCGCGACCCGCTCCGACCCGCTGGTGGCGGGCGAACCCGTGACGATCGGTGGCCCGATCCGCGGTGTCACGGTGTGGATCCTGGACCGGCGGCTACAACCCGTCCCGGCCGGGGTCACGGGTGAACTGTACGTCGCGGGCGCGCTGCTCGCTCGCGGGTACCACCGCCGGCCGGGCACGACCGCCGGGCACTTCGTCGCCTGCCCCTGGAGCACCGGACGGCGGATGTACCGCACCGGGGACATGGCCCGGTGGACCGCGAACGGAACCATCCAATATCTGGGCCGGTCGGATTTCCAGGTCAAGATCCGCGGCCTGCGTATCGAACTCGGTGAGATCGACGCGGTACTGGGCGCGCACGAGTCCGTCGGATTCGCCGTCACCGTCGGGCACCGCACCGGCGCCGGCGCGATGGCGCTGGCCGCGTATGTCGTTCCCGCGCCCGGTCGGTCGATCGATACCGCGCAGCTGATCGATTACCTCGGCACCCGCCTGCCGTCCTATATGATTCCGCCTTCGATCACCGTCCTCGAACACCTCCCGCTCACACCGGCGGGCAAACTGGACCGTAAGGCGCTGCCGGAACCGGCCCCCGCGGACAGCACCCCCTTCCGCGCACCGCGAACACCGCTCGAGCAGACCATCGCCGGGGCATTCGCCGAAGTACTGGGGATCGACACCGTCGGTCTCGACGATTCGTTCTTCGCACTCGGCGGCGACAGCATCATGTCGATCATGCTGGTGAACCGGGCCCGGTCAGCGGGCGTGCTGTTCTCCGCGCGTGAGGTGTTCGACCACCGGACGGTGGCCGGGCTGGCCCGGGTCGCCGTCCGCGCCGACGACGCGGCGCGCGCGCCCGGTGCGGTGGAACCACCCGGCGCGGGGGTGGGGCGGATTCCGCTGACACCGATCATGCACTGGTTCACCGAACACGCGCGGTCCGGAACCGGCCGCATCACCCAGGCCGTCCTGCTGGGAATGCCCACCGGAGCGTCGCGGCAGCGGCTGGCGGAGACCGTGCAGGCGGTACTCGATCGGCACGATATGCTGCGCTCCCGGTTGCGCCCGGACGGCGACGGGGCGTGGACCTGGGAGACGGTGCCGGTCGGCGCGATCCGCTCCGACGACATCATCCACCGGGTGGCCACGGACGCGGAGCCGGGTAGCCCCGGGTTCCGCACGGTGATCGCGGCGGAATCCGCGGCCGCGGCGGACCGGCTGGACCCGGCCTCGGGGATCGTGATGCAGGTCGTCTGGTTCGATCCGGTGGACAGCACCGGGCCGGGCCGACTGCTGATACTGGTGCACCATTCGGCGATCGACGGCGTTTCCTGGCGGGTGCTGGTGCCCGACCTCGCGATCGCGTGGGCGCGGCCGGAATCCGGTGCACCGCCCGATCTCGCGCCGGTGGGGACCTCCGTACGCGGTTGGGCGCACGGGCTGGTCGAGGCGGCCCACCGTCCGGAGCGGGTCGCGGAACTCGGGCTGTGGCAGGCCATGGCCACGGGACCCGATCCGGTCATCGGGTCTCGTCCCCTCGACCCCGAGGTCGACGTGGCCGACACCGTGCGCACGGTCGAGATCGAACTCCCGGCCGAGGTGACCGCGGCGCTGTCGACCGAGGTGCCCGCCGCGTTCCACGGCAGCGTGGCCGACGGCCTGCTGGCCGCGCTGGCGCTGGCGGTGACGACGTGGCGCCGCGGACGCGACCTCGCGGATACCGGTGGGCGGCTCGCGGAGCCGGTGATCGGCCTCGAGGGGCACGGCCGCGAGGAGGACATCGTCCCCGGCGCGGATCTGAGCCGGACCGTCGGCTGGTTCACCACGAGTTTCCCGGTGCGACTGACTCTTCCGGATATCGACATCGACGACGCGTACGCGGGTGGACCGGCGCTCGGCGCCGCGGTCAAAGCCGTCAAGGAACAGCTGCGCGCCGTCCCGGACCACGGTATCGGCTACGGCCTGCTGCGCTACCTGAACGAGGACACCGCGCCGATATTGCGAGCCCTGCCGACGCCGCAGATCGGGTTCAACTATCTCGGCCGCATCGTCGCCGGGCCCCGCGGGCAGGCGCAGGCCTGGCAGCCGGTGGACGACGGGGGCGATTTCGCCGGTGCCGAACTCGCCCGTGCCCTGAATCCGGATATGCCGGTGACCGCGGCGCTCGAGGTCACCGCCCGGATCGTGGACGACGGTGTCCGGCCGCGCCTGCGGGCCATCTGGTCCTATCCCGCCGGGGTGCTGGACGCCGCGGAGGTGCGCCGGGTCGCGCACTCGTGGTCGGCGGCGCTGACCGCACTGGCGGCGTATGCCCGGCGGCCCGGGACAGGGGGACGGACACCGTCGGATCTGGATCTGGTCCGGCTGGGGCAGTCCGAGATCGAGCGGCTCGAGCAGAGATACCCGGCGATGCAGGACATCTGGCCGTTGACCCCCTTGCAGGAGGGTCTGCTGTTCCACGCCCTGGCCGCCGAGGACTCGACGGACGCGTATGTGGTGCAGCTGGTCCTTCACCTGCGGGGCCGCGTCGATCCGGAGCGGCTGCGGCGAGCCGGACAGCTGCTGCTCGATCGGCACGCGAATCTGCGCACCGCGTTCGTGACCGATATCGGGCCGGTGCAGGTGGTCGACAGCGGTGTGGCGGCGCCCTGGTCGGAGGTCGACCTGTCCGGACTCGACGACGACGCGCGGGCCCGCGAATGGGAGCTGCTGACGGCCGCGGACCGGGCGACCCGGTTCGACCCGGCGCGCCCCCCGCTGTTGCGCTGGACGCTGGTGACCACGGGGCCGGACAGCTACCGGCTGGTGCTGACCCAGCATCACCTGCTGCTCGACGGCTGGTCGACACCCTTGTTGCTGCGTGAGTTGCTGGTGCTCTACGCCACCGACGGTGACGTCACCGTACTGCCCCCGGTCCGCCCCTATCGGGACTTCCTGGCGTGGCTCGGCGCGCAGGACCGCACCGCGGCGCTCGATGCCTGGGCGCACGTATTCGACGGCGCCGACGAACCGACCCTGCTGGCTCCGGCGGACCCCGGGCGCGGCTACACCGGATCCCGCGATGTGACCGGCGAGCTGACCGAGGAGCAGACCGCGCGGCTGACCGGTCTCGCCCAGGCGCAGGGAATCACCCTCAACACGGTGCTCCAGGGAGTGTGGGCGATCGTGCTGGGCCTGTTGACATCCCGGCACGATGTGGCCTTCGGGTCGACGGTCGCCGGGCGTCCCCCGCAGATACCCGGTATCGAATCGATGATCGGACTGTTCGTCAACACCCTGCCGGTGCGGGTCCGGCTCGACCCGGCCGAGAGCCCGGCCCGTCTGCTGGCGCGAATCCAGGCGGAGCAGGCCGCCCTGCTCGATCACCACCACGTGGGCCTGACCGATATCGAACATGCCGCCGGGCCGGGGGCGGTGTTCGACACCATGACGGTGTTCGAGTCCTATCCGGTCGACCGCGGCGGGCTGACCGCGGAGACCGATATCGCCGGCCTGCGGGTCGTCGACGTGACCGGTACCGACGCCGCCCACTATCCGCTGGGCGTGGTCGCGCATATCGACACCCGGCTGCACCTGCGCGTCAAATATCTGCCCGAACTCTTCGACCACGACGCGGCGGCCGCGATACTGCGCCGAATACTGCACGTACTGGACCTGCTCGTCACAGACCCGGACCGGCCGCTGGGCCGGCTGGATCCGCTCTTCCCAGCGGAGTACCGGGAGCTGCTCTCGATCTCGGGTGATCCGGCGGCGCCCGAGCAACTCCTGCCGGACCTGCTGACGGTGGGCCGGGACCCGGAGGCGATCGCGGTGGTGCACGGAGATCGCCGGTGGACCTACGGCGAACTCGACGCGCAGTCGAATCGGCTGGCGCGGTTGCTGATCGCCCGGGGCGCCGGCCCGGAAACCGGTGTCGCGGTGGGGCTGCCGCGGTCGGCCGAGTCGGTGCTGGCGATCTGGGCGGTGGCGAAATCGGGGGCGGCGTTCGTTCCGGTCGACCCCGCGTATCCCGCCGGCCGGATCGACCATATGCTCACCGATTCCGGTGTGGCGCTGGGTATCACCACGGCGCAGTGGCGGGATCGACTACCCGGCCGGGTGTGCTGGCTGGTCCTCGACGAGCCCGCGACGGCGGCGGAAGTCGCGGCCACGGCGGCGGCACCGCTCACCGATGCGGAGCGAACACTGCCGGTGCGGGCCGATCAGGTCGCCTATGTGATCTACACGTCCGGTTCGACCGGCGTGCCGAAGGGTGTGGTCGTCTCGCATCGGGGTCTGGCCAATCTGGTCGCCGAACAGAGGTCTCGGTTCGGAATCGGTCCGGCCACTCGCGTCCTGCACGCCGCCTCGCCGAGCTTCGACGCGGCGATCCTGGAACAGCTGTGCGCGTTCGCGTCCGGCGGGCGGCTCGTGATAGCGCCCCCGGCCGCCTACGCCGGCGCCGAACTCTCCCGGATCCTGCGGCAGGAGAGAGTGACCCATGCCGCGCTCACCCCCACGGTGCTGGGGACCATCGACCCGGCCGGGCTGGAATGCCTCGAAACGGTCGCACTGGGCGGTGAAGTGCCCCCGCCGGAACTGGTGTCGCGCTGGGCGCCGGGCCGGACCCTGGTCAACACCTACGGTCCCGCGGAGGCCACGGTCGAAACCGATGCCACCGATCCGTTGGCGGCGAACGCGCCGGTGACGATCGGCGGACCGATCCGCGGAGTCGGGCAGGTCGTCCTCGACACCTGGTTGCGACCGGTGCCGGTCGGGGTGGTGGGCGAGTTGTACCTGTCCGGTCCGGGCCTGGCCCGCGGCTATCGCAACCGGACGGGCACGACCGCGGCGCGGTTCGTCGCCGATCCGTTCGCGGGACCGGGTCGGCGGATGTATCGGACCGGCGACCTGGTGCGCTGGTCGCGGCAACCGGACGGTGATCCGGCACTCGAATACGTGGGCCGGGCCGATTCCCAGGTGAAGGTCCGCGGCTTCCGCATCGAACTCGGCGAGGTCGAATCGGTGCTGCGAGCCTGTCCGGGCGTGGCCGACGCCGCGGCGGCCGTGCGCCGGGACCCCGCCGCCGGCGACCGGCTGATCGGATATCTGGTGCCCGAACCCGGCGCCGCGGTCGACCCCGCCGCGACCCTCGCCCACGCCGGCGAGCGATTGGCCTCCCATATGGTCCCCGCGCACGCGACAGTGCTCGACGCGCTACCGCTGACCGCGACCGGCAAGCTCGACCGCGCCGCGCTCCCGGCGCCGGACTTCGCCGCGGCCCGGGCCGCGTCCCGGGCTCCGGCCACCGGAGCGGAGAAGACGCTGGCGCGACTGTTCGGGGAGGTACTCGGAGTCGACGGGGTCGGCGCGGACGATTCGTTCTTCGCGCTCGGCGGCGACAGCATCATGGCCATCCAACTGGTGACCCGGGCCAGGGCGGCGGGACTGGTGTTCTCGGCGGGCGCGGTGTTCGACCATCGCACGGTCGCCGGGCTGGCCCGGATCGCGGTGCCCGGCAGCGGTTCCGCGGCGCCGTCCCGTCCGGCCGAACTGCCCGGCGGGGGCGTGGGGCCGGTGCCGCTCACCCCGATCATGTGCTGGATGTTCGAGCGCGGCAGCTTCGACCGGTTCTGCCAGTGGGTCGAGCTGACCCTGCCCGCCGGGATCGACGCCGCCGGGATCGGCGCCACCGTCCAGGCGGTACTCGATCACCACGATATGTTGCGCGCCCGGCTGCACCCGGACCCGGCGCATCCGTCGGGCTGGGCGTTACGAGTGGAGCCCGCCGCGGTATCGGCCGCCACGCTGCTGCGGCATGTGCCGGTGGACGAGGCACCCGGCAGCAGCGCGTTCACCGCGCGCGCCGAGGCCGAGGCGGACGCGGCGGCCGGCCGCCTCGACCCCGCCGCGGGCGTGGTGCTGCAACTGGTCTGGCTGGATCCGGCCGGACGGCCCGGCCGGTTGCTCGTCGTCGCGCACCACCTGGTGGTCGACGGGGTGTCATGGCAGATACTCGTCCCCGATCTCGCCGCGGCCTGGGCGCAGGTGCGCGCCGGGCATCGGCCGCGCCTCGCGCCCGTCGGTACGTCCATGCGCCGCTGGGCCGATGCCCTGCGCACCGCCGCCGTGGAGCACGGCGAACTCGACCGGTGGCGGGCCACACTGGGCACCGGCGATCCGCCGCTCGGTCCGCGCCCGATCGATCCGGCCGTGGATGTGCAGGCCACCGTCGCCACCGACCGGATCACACTGTCCACCGCGGTCACCCACGATGTGCTCACCACCCTCCCCCGGGCCTTCCACGGCACTGTGGACGACGCGCTGGTGACCGGGCTCGCGCTGGCGCTGACCCGGTGGCGGGGCCGCCGCGGGGTCGCCGCCGCCGAGACGCTGCTGACCCTGGAGAGTCACGGCCGCCACGACAGCGTGCTCCCCGGAGCCGATCTCACCCGCACCGTCGGATGGTTCACCACCACCTATCCTGTGCGGCTCGACCTGTCCGATATCGATATCGAGGACGCGTTCGCCGCCGGGACGGCCGCCGGAGCGGCGGTCAAATCGGTCAAGGAACAGCTCCGGCAGGTGCCTCGCCACGGAACCGGTTTCGGACTGCTGCGCTACCTCGACAGCGATACCGGCCGCGTGCTGCGCGCACTGCCCACCCCGCAGGTGAGTTTCAACTATCTCGGCCGGTTCGACACACTTCCCGCGGCGGCGCGAGCCGCCGAGTGGATGCCGGCCGGCCCCCGATCCGCCGGCGGCGCACAGAATCCGGACGCGCCCGTAGCCGCCCTGCTGGGTATCAACGCGGCCACCACCGACACACCCGGCGGGCCGGCGCTCACCGCCGCCTGGGAGTATCCCCCCGGCATCCTCGACCCGGGCGAGGTCGGCGAGCTCATGGAACTGTGGCGGGACGCGGTGACCGCGCTGGCCACGCACGCGGCCCGGCCCGACGGCGGCGGTCTCACCCCTTCCGATCTCGATCTGCTCGACCTGGACCAGGTCACGATCGACCGGCTCGAGGCCCGGCAGCCGGGACTGGACGACATCTGGCCGCTCACTCCCTTGCAGGCCGGGTTGCTGTTCCACGCCCAGCTCGCGGCCGGCGATCTCGACGCCTATGTGGTCCAGCTCTGCGTGGAACTCGGCGGGTCCCTCGATGTGGACCGGCTCCGGCGCGCCGCGCGGGATCTGCTCGCGCGACATCCGAATCTGCGGACCGCGTTCGACCGCGACAGCGCCGGGGAACCCGTACAGGTGGTGCACCGGCACGTCGACGTGCCGCTCACCCGCATCGGACTGCCGGGGCACGACGAGGAGGCGTTCGAACTCGAACAGGTCATGGCGGCCGATCGCCGCGCCGGCTTCGACCCGGCGGTCCCGCCCCTGCTGCGGCTGACGCTGATCGATCTCGCCCCGCAGCGGTACCGGCTGGTGCTGAGCATGCACCACATCCTCATCGACGGATGGTCGACTCCGCTGCTGATCCGGGAACTGTTGCAGCTCTACGTCGGCGACGGCGACCCCACCCTGCTGCCGCCCCCGGTACGCCCCTATCGCGATTACCTGGCGTGGTTGCGGGCACAGGACCGGGACGCGGCGGAGGACGCGTGGACCCGGGCCCTCGAGGGCGCGACCGAGCCGACCCTGCTGGCTCCCGCCGACCGCGGCCGTCGGCAGACCGCCGCCGGACGCGAGGTCCGCCGGGAGCTGAGCGAAGACCGCACCGCGGCGCTCACCGTGGTGGCCCAGCAGCAGGAGATCACCCTCAACACCATCGTCCAGGCCGCCTGGGCGATAGTCCTCGCGTCCGAGACCGGCCGCGAGGACGTGGTGTTCGGGTCCACCGTTTCCGGCCGCCCCCCGCAGCTCGAAGGCATCGAATCGATGGTCGGGCTGTTCGTCGACACGGTGCCCGTGCGGGTACGGCTCGAGCGGGACGACACCCTCGCCCGCCTGCTCCGGCGCATCCGGACCGAACAGACCGCGCTGCTGGACCATCAGCACCTCGGGCTCGCCCGGATCCAGCAGGTGGCGGGCCCCGGCGCGGTCTTCGACACCGTGACCGTCTTCGAGTCCTACCCGATCGATCGGACCGGGCTGTCCGAGGCCGCCGATATCGCCGGGCTGCGTGTCCTGGGCATCCACGGCCACGATGCCGCGCACTATCCACTCGGCCTGATCGTCGAACACGGCGCCCGGCTGCGCCTCGGCTTCGAATACCTGCCCGAACTCTTCACCCCGGACCGGATCGACGCATTCGCCGACCGGATCCTGCGGGTACTGGACGATATCGCCGGACACGTCGACCTTCCGCTCACCCGGCTCCGGCTGCTGTCGCCGGCCGAACGCACCGCGCTGGTACCCGTCCGGGGTCCGGCCGGCGCCGCGCCGTCGGTGCTGCCGCACGTGCTCACCTCGGCGAGGGCACCCGACACCCTCGCGGTGATCGCGGACGACGTCCGCCTGACCTACCGTGAGCTCGACGAACTCTCGAACCGATGGGCGCGGGTGCTGATGGGCGCCGGCATCGGGCCGGAGTCGTTCGTGGCCGTGGTCCTGCCGCGGTCCGCCGACGCGCTCACCGCCGTATGGGCGGTGGCGAAAACCGGCGGCGCGTTCGTACAACTCGACCCCGCGGATCCGGACGACCGGATCGCCCGCATTCTCGCCGATTCCGGCGCCGCCACCGGGCTCGCCCCGGCCGACGTCCGGCACCGGCTACCGGACACGATCGACTGGTTCACCCTCGACAGCCCGTCCTTCGCCGCGGCGGTGGCCGCGGCCGCACCCGTCGCGATCACCGACTCCGAGCGCGCGACCACGCTACGCCCGGAACACCCGGCCTACCTGATCTACACCTCGGGCTCCACCGGTGCGCCGAAAGGCGTGGTGGTCACCCATGCCGGGACAGCGAATACGGCCGCCGAGGCCCGGGAACGGTTCGGCCTCGGCCCGGCCGCCCGCGTACTGGCCGCCGCGTCCCCCAGCTTCGATGTCTCGATTCTGGAATGGCTCGGCGCCGCGGCCGCCGGCGCCACCCTGGTCCTCGCTCCGTCGCGCGTGGTCGCGGGCGCGGAGCTGGCCGCGGCGATCGACGCCGGACACGTCACCCACGCGGCGCTCACCCCGACCGTGCTCGCTTCGCTGGATCCCGGCGCGCTGGGCACACTCGACACCGTGGTGCTCGGCGGTGAGACGTGCCCGCCCGAGCTGGCGGCCCGATGGGCGGCGGACCACACGGTGATCAACACCTACGGGGCCACCGAGACCACCATCATGAGTTGCGCCGCCGCACCGCTGCGCGACACCGCCCCGGACGGTCCGCTCCCCATCGGCGGCCCGGTGCGCGGTTTCGCGGCGGTGGTGCTCGACCAGGGCCTGCGTCCCGTCCCGCCCGGCGTGGTCGGCGAGCTGTACCTCGCCGGACCGGGACTCGCCCGGGGTTACCACCGGGACCCCGCCACCACTGCCGCCCGATTCGTCCCGGATCCGTACGGGCCGCCCGGCACCCGGATGTACCGGACCGGCGACCTGGTCGCCTGGAACGCCGACCGGTCACTGCGGTACACCGGCCGCAGCGACCGGCAGCTCGAGATCGCGGGCAACCGCGTCGAACCCGGCGAGGTCGAAGCCGTGCTGCGCGGCGGTGCGGATATCGACCAGGCCGCCGTCACGGTCCACGCCCGGGGCGACGGCACCGGCAGGCTCGTCGGATACGTCGTCCCCACCCCCGGCACGACCCCCGATATCCCGGCACTGACCACCCACCTGGCGACGCGGCTGCCCACCCATATGATCCCCGCCGCCATCGTCACCCTCGACCGGCTCCCCCTCACCGCGACGGGCAAACTGGACTACCGGGCGCTTCCCGCGCCGGACCGGCCGGCCGCGGTGTACCGGCCGCCGGCCACGCCGCTCGAGGCCACGGTGTGCGATGTCTTCGCCGGCATCCTCGAGCTGGAACGGGCCGGTGCCGACGACAACTTCTTCGACCTCGGCGGCAATTCGCTGGACGCGGCCCGGGTGGCGGCGCGGCTGGGTGACACGACCGGTGCCGACGTACCGCTCCACTGGATGTTCACCGATCCGACTCCACGGGCGCTGGCCCGCCGCGTCGAGCGCCGCCGCCGGGGCGTGGACGAGCCGGCGGCCGACGACGCGCTCGCGGTGCTGCTTCCGCTGCGCGCCGCCGGACACGACGCCCCGCTGTTCTGCGTACACCCGGCCATCGGACTGGCCTGGGGGTTCAGCGGCCTGCTGCACTATCTCGACTCCGATCGCCCCGTCCACGGGCTGCAATCACCGGCGCTCACCGAACCCGAGACGCAGTTCGCCACGCTGGACGACCTCGCGGCCCGCTACGTCCGGGAGATCAGGGCCGTCCGGCCACACGGTCCGTACCACCTGCTCGGCTACTCGCTGGGCGGCACCATCGCCCACGCGATCGCCGTCCGGTTGCGCCGGGACGGCGAGACCGTGGCGACCCTGGCCATGATGGACACCCGGGTCGTCACCGACGACAGCGTCCGCGCTCCCACGCCCACGATCGCGGCCATGCTGGCCGAGGTCGGCGTCGCCGACCCGGACGCCGACGAGCTCACGATGGCGGCCGCGGCCGAATTGCTGCACCGGCAGGGTGGACTCGCCACCCTGCTGACCGCGGAACATCTCACGCGGCTGCACCGCGACTACGACCGGCTGGTCGACCTCACCTGGCAGCACCGGCCCGGCCTCTTCGACGGTGACCTGATCTATTTCGGCGCCGCACCGGAAGGTACGGACGACGGCACCGCCCCGGCCCGTGCCTGGGCCGACCACATCACCGGCCGGATCACCGAGCACCCGATCCCCATCCGGCACGAGCAGATGACCGCTCCGGAGGCACTCCGCGCCATCGGACTCGTCCTCACCCAGCACTTCCAGTCCGCCCGGACTTCTTCGACGCCAGGACCCGACTCCAGCAAGGACACCGATCATGACCACTGACCGCGCTGTAGGTAGACGCTCCGGAATCGAACCCACCAGCCTGTTCGCGCCCGATCCGGTGAGCGCCGCCCTCGAGCACCCCCGTACCTCCGACCTCCGGCGGTGGACTCTCGAATACCTCTGCCGGCCCCATCCGGACCTCGGCCGCCACGGTCCCGTATGCCCGTACATGAGCCACGCCGTCGAACGCCGGTTCCTGTGGGCGGCGTTTTTGGACGGTCCGGGAATCGATATCGACCGCATCGCCGCCATCGTCGACGACCTCTACGAGCTGTTCCCCACCCTGGAGCCGACCAAAAACCCCGACGCCCGCTTCAAAGCTGTCCTGGCGGTCTTCCCCGATCTCACCGATTACACGGGGATCGAGGCGGTCCAGCGCGATCAGAAGACCCGGTTCGTGCACGACGGCCTGATGCTCGGACAGTTCTATCCGGGCTGCACTGTCGCCGGACTGCACAATCCGGACTTCCCGGCGCTCGATTCGCCCCTTCCCCTGCTCGCGGTCCGGCACATGGTCTCCACCGACTTCCTGTTCCTCGACACCCGCCAGGAATGGATCGATATCTACCTCCGGATCTTCGCTCCGGCGATTCCCGAGTTCATCACCTCGGCCATGGCCGACCGACTCGTGCACCCGCCCGCCGCACAGGACAACGATGCGCCCGTCTCCGAACCGGTCGGCGCGCACGCCGGATCACCCGGGCCCCCGTGATCCCCGGCCGGCCGATGGACGTCCGACGCCTGTACTGTGCCGGTCAGCCCGATTTCCGCATCGCCGACAGATATCGCGGTCGTTCCCAGTGCTGTTCGAGTTCCTCGGGGAGATCGGGCAGCACCGAGCCGTAGGTGGCGGCCAGGTCGGCGGGCGCCGCGGCGTGTACCGACCATCCGTGTCCGCTCAGCCACTGTTCCGGGTCGGCTCTGTCGTCGGAGTAGAACAGTTCGGCCGGGTCGATGTCGCCGAACGGATTCTTGTCGAGATACTTCGTTTCGAGCCGGGCGAAATTGCTGTTCGCCGCATCGGTGGGGATGCTCTCCACCGCGATCCGGCTGCCGGGCGGGCTCAGCCCATCGATATGCGCGAACAACGCGTCCTGCGCCGCCCCGGGCAGGTACGGGAGCAGTCCTTCGGCCGACCATGCCGTGGCCGCGGCCGCATCCGCCCCGGCCGCGGCCAGCGCGGCCGGCCAGTCGGCGCGCAGGTCCACCGCCACCGTGCGGCGCTCGGCGCGCGGTATCGCCCCGTGTTCGGCCAGCACCCGGTTCTTGAACTCGAGCACATCGGGTTGATCGATCTCGTAGACGACGGTGCCCGGGGGCCAATCGAGCCGGTAGGCCCGCGCGTCCAATCCGGCGGCGAGTATCACCACCTGGGTGGTTCCGGCCGTGGCGGCCGACAGGAAGAAATCGTCGAAGAATTTGGTCCGCAGCCCCATGAATCCGGGTACCAGCGGTGTACCGGAAAGGGTCGGCGGATCCGCCAGTATGTCCAGAAAATGCGGTTCACCGGCGGCACGGACGAACAGTTCCGCGTAGTCGTCGCGGATGAGCGGATCGGGCAGGGCGGATTCCAGCGCCCGGAATGTCGCCACGCCCAACGCGGTGAGTCCGACACCGGTGACGATATCCCAGACATCTCCTTCACTTCGCACAACCGGTACCTCCCGATCGAATCGGTGGATACGCATGGAACGCATTCGGAAAAAGGGCATACCGCCCCGGCCGCGGCCCCGGAGGTGACCGCGCGCAGATCAGAGAAGCCACCGACAATTCTACGTGGGCACGGGATGGTTTCGCCCGCGCGACCGACGTCCGGTCAGCGAGCCCGGTCGCCGGTGGCCCGCGCGGCGAGTTCACCGCGCCGGCGCTGCCGGTACTCCCGCGGTGTCTCCCCCGTCGCCGCCTTGAACGCGGTGGAGAACCACGAGGCGTTGAACCCGCACCGGGCGGCCAGATCACCGATCGGCACATCGGCGTAGGCCGGGTCCGCGAGGAACGAGCGCGCGGCGCGCAGGGCCTCCTCGCGCCGCAGATCCCGGAAGGTGATCCCGTCGCGGTGCAGGATCGCGCGCACCTGGCGGGGCGACCAGCCCAGCGCCGCGGCGACGGCGGGCAGGTGGACGTCCCGGTGACCGATATAGGTGCGCACATATCGCCGCACCTGCTCGATCACCTCGCCGTGCCGGCCCCGCTGCGGGCTCACCTCACCCACCGACAGCATGCACAGCAGTTCTCCGATACGCCGGCAGACGGCGTCGAACTCCTCCACCGACAGCGCCGCCTGCTCGGCATGGGTGCTCCGGATGAGCGTCCGGGTGATCCGGCCGAGACCGGAGGACATATCGAGTTCCGCGGTGCGCGACCCGAAAGAGCCGATACGGTCCTCCATCTCGTCGCGTGAGACTTGGAACGCGTAGGCGGACGACCGCGGGATGTGCAGATGACACGCCGTATCGAGCACGGTGACGGCGCCCTGACCGGGACCGGCCGCGGTGACACTGCCGTCTCGGTACCGGACCGTGTAGGTGCCCTGCTCGGGAAGCACGATCCAGTAGAAATCGTCGCCCGCGACCCGGCGGATATGCGGCCGGGTCCGGCGCGAGATCCGCGATCCGTGTTGATCCCAGCGCAGTAGCCGGTAGCCGGCGCTCTCCTGCACCGACATCGTCGCGCTCCACCGTTCGGATTCGTGGTAGTCGTGATCCATCGGCATCAAACTGTCGGCGATGGTGGTCCACGATGCCGAATTCCGCGCGGTCACACTGTAGAACTCCACGGTCCCGTCCTCGACGATGCTCCGGCGGGCCCGGCCGGCCGGCGGGTTGCGGTCACCGCGGCTCGCCGAGCGAGATCGGTATGGACAGCGGCCCGATGGTGAAGAACGAGGGCGTGTAGGGGACCTCGTCCGGATCGATGGCGAGTCGCAGGTCCGGCAGCCGCCGATACAGCGAGGCCAGCGCCAGCCGCCCCTCGAGCCGGGCGAGCCCGGCGCCGAGGCAATAGCGCGGGCCGTGCCCGAAGCCCAGATGCCCGGCCCGCTGCGCACGGGTGATGTCGAACTCTTCGGCGGTTTCGCCGTACTCCGCGGGATCGATTCCGCACGCCTGGTAGACCACGCCCACCGCATTGCCCTTCGGAATCGCCACACCCGCAATGGTCACATCTGTCAGGGTGAACCGCCAGCTGGTCATCATCACCGAATGGCGATAGCGCACGGTCTCTTCCACGACATCGGCCCACCGATCGCCCGCTTTCGCCAGGCGCAGCTGCTCGGGATGCCGGGCCAGGGCGAGGATCGCATATCCCAGCATGTGCACGGTGGTCTCGTGACCGGCGACGAGCATGATCCACAGCACCGCCACCAGTTCCTCGGTGGTGAGCTTGTCGTCCTGCTCCCGCGCCTGCACCAGGCCCGAGGTGAGGTCGGTCCCGGGCTCCCGGCCCTTACGCTCGACCAGGTCGTACAGATAGGACTGCAGCCCGTTCTGCGCCGCGAACGCCTGCTCCGGCGAACTGGTGTGCGCCAGCAGGGTCGCCGTCCATCCGCGCAATCGGCCGCGGTCCTGTTCGGGCACGCCGAACAGTTCGCAGATCACCGCCATCGGCAGCGCCTCGGTGAAGGTGGGCACCAGATCGACCCCGTCGCCGGCGGCCACCACCGCGTCGAGGAGTTCGTCGATGATCGCCTGGATCCGCGGCTCCAGCGCCAGCACCCGGCCCGGCGTGAACGCCTTGCCGATCAAACCGCGCAACCGGCGATGGTCGCCGCCGTCCTTGGTCGACAGATGCTCGCCCTGGACCACCGCGCGCAGCGGCCAGTCCTGCGGAATCTCTCCGTTGTGCAGCGCGGGCCAGTGCCGGGGATCCCGGGCGAAAGTGTTGTTGTCACCGGCGAGTACCTCGCGGACGGCCCCGTAGGTCAGCGCCAGGTAGCCGGGTACGCCGCCCGGGAATTCGACCTCGACGACGGGTGCGGTGTCCCGCAACCGGCGGCACGTGTCGAGTGGATTCTCGTTCGCGGCGGGGAAAGCGGGAAGTGTGGTCGACACGTGCGTTCCTTTCTCCGGCGCCCGGCCGTCACCGGACGCTCGCCGAGGAGTATCGCGCTCCGGCGTCCCCGCCGACGACTGCGCGGCCCGACTGTGCCCCGAACCCGAAAAGTGCGGGCGAGAACCCGAAATACCCAGCCGCCGAGACGTTTACCGCCCGATCTCCGGCGGTCGCCCGTACCGGAGCACGGCCGCCGCACGGGCGAGGCGAGCACCGATTCCTGCCGGGCCGCCCGACGCACTCGCCGGTCCGCGGGCTCGTTCCGGCCCGGCCGGGACTCCCCACCGGTCGGGCGAGTGATTCTGCGGACTCGAGGCTCCGGCCGGGTCCTGTTCGGCGCTGTGGTCCGGATCTATGCTCCACATGTGGCCGTGGTCGGCGGTGTCGAGCCAGTGCTGAGAGGGCCCGCGTGGCTTCGCGAACGCGAGCGCGGACCGTCGCTGCCCGCCGGGCTCGGCCCCTCGCGCTCTCCGGGTCGGCGGAGTACCGGTGGTCGCGAACCACCGCACCGGCCGTTCGGCAGTTCCGCGAGGCTCCCGCGACGACATGCCACGTCGACCGATCCGCCGGCAGCAGCCACATACGAGGTGCGGTGATGAGCACTCCCGACGACGAGCCCGGACCGGAGTCCGGATCCGAAACCGAAACCGGGACCGGGACCGGGACCGACCCGATCGGTGAGGCCGAACGCGCGGCGTCAGCGCTGACCAGCGACTCGCATCCACGCGGCGGACTCGGCCCTCGATTCGACCGCAACTCGCCCTTCTTCGTGGGTATGACGGCCGCTGCCGGGGTCTTCACCACGATCACGGCGGTCGCGGCGCTGCGGGCGGTGGAATCCGTGCTGTTGATGATCGGGGTCGCGTTCTTCCTCGCGCTCGGCCTGGAACCTCTGGTCCGGTGGGCGACCGCCCACCACCTGCCGCGCTGGGCCGCGGTCACCGTGGTGTTCGTCCTCGGGGGCGCGGCGGTGGCCGGGTTGGTGGCGGCGGCGATCCCCCCACTGACGCAGCAGGCTTCGCAGTTCATCGACGCGGTCCCCCGATATATCGACCAGCTCACCGACCCCACCTCCTGGACCGGCCGGCTCAACGATCGGTTCGACCTGCAGGATCGGCTGACCCGGGCGTGGAACGGGGCCGGATCGTCGGTGGTCGGTGAGATCGCCACGGCCGGAGAGGCGGTGTTCACCGCGTTGACCGATACCGTCATCGTCACGGTTCTGACCGTCTACTTCCTGGCCGGACTGCCCCGGTTACGGGCCGCGCTGTACCGGTTCGTGCCCCATTCCCGCAGACCGCGGGCGATCCTGCTGGGTGACGAGATCTTCGCCAAGGTCGGCGCCTATGTCGCCGGCAACGTACTCATCTCGGTCATCGCGGGCGCGGCGACCTTTCTGTGGCTGGTCGCGTTCTCGGTGCCGTACGCGCTCCTGCTGGCCCTGTTCGTGGCCGTGCTCGACCTGGTACCGGTGGTCGGGTCGACGATCGCCGGGATCGCGGTGGCCGCCGTGGCGTCGACGGTCTCGGTTCCGGTGTGCGTAACCACCGTGGTGTTCTTCGTCGCCTTCCGCCTCGCGGAGGATTATCTGCTCGTACCCAAGATCATCGGGAGGTCGGTGAAGGTCCCCGCGCTGACCACCCTCATCGCCGTCTTGCTCGGCGGATCACTGCTCGGACTGGTCGGCGCCCTGGTGGCGATCCCGGTCGCGGCCGCCCTGCACCTGATCGCGCAGGAGGTGCTCTTCCCACGCCTCGACAAGGCGTGACGCACGGAGCACCGCTGCCCCGGCGACCATGGCAGCCACCACACGGATATGTTCGAGGCCCATGCGGGAGATGCGGTGTTCGCGCCGCAGGGTTTTTCCACTGCTTCGAGAACGCCCCCGCAACGCTGGCCGGCCCGGCGACCGCGGACTCCGCGCCCGCGGTCACCGAGGCCGCCGCCGCACCTCCCGGTACCGCCGCGCCGGTGCCGATCACGGCCCGGTGATTCACTGTCGTGGGTTCGCCGGGGCGATCGTCCGATATGGCGCTGAACCCGGTCTCGGCTACGTCGCGGCCGCGCCGGCGCCCACGGGCTCGGACCGCGACGCGGGTTTCCGCAAGCGGCCGACGATCAGCCCGGTCGCGGCGAGCGCACCCGCGATGGGCCACTCGACCGCTCCGGCCACGGTGAGCGCACCGAGTCCGCCGTAGTAGAGATAACGGGTGGGCAGGGAGAGCTCCACCGGCCCCGCCTTCATCTTGATGCCCTGGCCGGGAATCGCGATTTCGGCGTCGAGGAAGGGCAGTGTCAGCGTGGCCGCGGGTGCGGTGGCGGGCTGCTCGGCCGGTCTCTCCTGGGTCCCGGAGGTCTTCTCGCGGGCCGATTCGCCGGCGTCTGCCGCAGGGGCACGGCCGGGACTGTTCGCTTTACCTTGTGCAGGCACGGGACACGATCCTCTCGTCGTCGAGAACTACCGGTTCTGGCCTCTCCGGCGTGCGCCGGAAGGGTATGACAGCGAGCGTGAATGTCATCGATGATCTCGCTCCGGAGGGGTGGAAGGCAACCGGTCGACTCGATCGATCAGTTCCTCGGTGCGCCGGGCGAACCACGCCGGGGAGAGCACGACCAGCGCGGTGGCACCGGTGACCGCCGTGAGCACACCGGCCCAGGCCACCGGCCCCAGCGGCGTGCAGCCGAAGAACTGGCTGACGCCGGGTATCTCGACGACGGTCACGAGCACCGCCGCACTGCCGACCGCCGTGGCCACCACGAGCGGATCGTCGTGCCGCAGTACCAGCGTCTGGGCGAGTTGTGCGCCGACCAGCGCCGTCAACCCCATGGTCGCGGAGCGACGCCGGGTACCCGGTGTCCAGCGGCCGATCGCCCACGCGGCGGTGGCCGCCGCGGCGGTGGCGGCCCCGCGCCGGACTATCGCCTCGATCAGCGGCCGCCCGAGCGAGGGAGCGGGGGCGGACAGCACGGAATCCGGAGCGCCCGTACCGGTCGCGGCCGACGCCACCGTGGCCGAGGGGCTCGGCGGTGACACCGCGATGGCGAGCGCGGGGAACATATCCGTGAGCAGGTTGACCAGCAGGAGTTGCCGGGTACTCACCGGGGCACCGCCGCGGCCGAGGGCGGTACCGAGGATGGTGAACACCACTTCGCCCGCATTGCCGCCGAGCAACAGGGTCAGGGCGTCACGGACACCGATCCACATATTGCGGCCTTCGACGAGAGCGTCGAGCAGTGCGGTGAGGTTGTCGCCGGTCAGGACCAGATCGGCGGCCTCGCGGGCGGGTGAGGAACCGCGCCCGGTCACCCCGATACCGGCATCGGCCATCCGGATCGCCGCGGCGTCGTTGGCGCCGTCGCCGACCATGGCGACCACCCGCCCGCACTGTTGCAGGGCCGCGATCACCTGCACCTTCTGTTCCGGGCCGACCCGTGCGAAAACCTGGGCCGAGGCCGCCAGTTCGGCCCGCCCGTTCTCGTCGGTGGCGGCCAGTTCGGCGCCCGTGACGACCCGGGCGCCGGGCGGGAAACCGAGTTGGCGCGCGATGGCGCGGGCGGTGACCGGATGATCCCCGGTGATCAACGCGACCGCGCAGTGGGCGCCGGCCAGCTCCCGCAGCAGGGGGCGCGCCGAATCGCGGACGGTATCGGCGAGACCGACATACCCGGTGAGAGTCAGGTCGGTCGCCAGTTTCTCGATCCGTTCCTGATCGAAACCCGCCTCGCCCACCGAGTCGAGTTCGCACTGGGCGACGGCGAGCACCCGCAGACCCTGATCCGCCAGGTGGTGGACGAGAGCGTCCGCCGCGGCCCGGTCGGCGGATCCGGTGTCGAACCGGCAGCGCGGCACGATCACCTCCGGGGCGCCCTTGAGCACCAACCGCGCCGGGGCGCCGGGTCCGGCGTCGCCGTCGACGATGATCGCGGCCGCGTAACCGCGGCAGGATTCGAAGGGCAGTTCGGCGATCACGATCGGATCGGGACCACCCCCCGGCACGCGAGCGGCCGCGGTGAGGACGGCCTCGTCCGTGGCATGGGTGTGCCCCTCACCCGTGTCCGGCCGGGGGCAGGCCCACCCGGCGGTCCGCACCACCGCGGCGGACGGTGGGTCGGTGATCGCCGGATAGTCGCCTCCCGGCGGGAAATCCGGTGGCACCGCCGTCACGACCGCGAGCCGGTTCAGCGTCAATGTGCCCGTCTTGTCGAAGCAGACGGCGTCGACGCGGCCGATCGCCTCCAGCGCCCGGGGCGCCCGGACCAGCACCCCCACCTTCGACAACCGCCGGGCGGCGGCCAGCTGGGCCATGGTCGCCACCAGCGGTAGTCCTTCCGGAACCGCTGCCACGGCGATGGCCACGCCGTCGGCCACCGCCCGGCGCAGCGGTCCCCGGCGCACCAGCGACACACCGGTGACCACCGCACCGCCGGCCAGCGTGAGCGGGAGCACCCGGCCGGTGAGGTCACGCAACCTGCCCTGGACTCCGGTGGCGGGTGCCACACCGGACACCGTGGAGATCGCGCGATTGGCGACCGTGGCCGGACCGGTGGCCACGACGATCGCCCGGGCCCGCCCGGCGACTATCGTGCTGCCCTGGAACAGCATGCTCGCGCGTTCCGCGGCGTGGCCGGCCACCGGCGCGACGTGTTTGAGCACCGGTACCGACTCACCGGTCATCGAGGACTCGTCGACCTCGAGATCCTCGGCGATGAGCAGCCGGGCATCGGCCGGGACCACCTCCGGCGCCCGCAGCTCGAGGACATCGCCGGGCCGCAGCCGGGTGGCGGAGACGACAGTGACCCGGTCGGAGGTCCGCGCCGCTTCCAGCCGGTTCTCCGCGGCCGCTGTCGGCACGACGACCCGGCGGACGGCCTGCTCCTGTTCGGCGAACAGGGCCGCCGCCGCGTCCTCGGCGCGCAGCCGCTGGATACCGCTGACCAGCGCGTTCACACTCATCACGCCCGCGACCAGCAGCGCATCGACATTGCTGCCCAGGATCGCGGCGGCCGCGGCGCCGATGGCGAGAACCGGCGTGAGCGGATCGCGTAGTTCCCGGCGTGCCGCCCCGGCCAGCCGGGCCAGCAGTGCTGCGGGTACGCGTAGCCGTTCGCCCACCACGCTGTGCGACAGGACCGAGATCCCCCGGCGCCGATTCGGCGCGGGGTTCGGCATCGATGACCGGCGGCCACGGAGGATGCGCGCGTACACGATCGCGGGGTCGAGGGCGTGCCAGGCGGTGAGCGGTTGCGGCGGCGGGTCCGGTGACCGCACCACCCGCTGGGCGGCCAGCCCGCACAGGATCCAGGCGGTAGCGCCCGCGGCGTCGACCGGGGCGAGCCACCGGCCCAGCCCGAGCCGGCTCCGCCGGCCGGTCTCCCCGGTGACCACGAGCAGGCCCGCCAAGGTGCTGCCCGCCTTGGCCAGACGGACCGCGGTGTCGATCGCCGGTCGCGCGGCCACGACGGCCGCGAGCACCCGGACGGCGTCGGCGAGGTCGGCGCCGGTGACGAGGTCGGCGGTCCACGGTGCCGCCGCGGCGGGATCGTCGACGGCGACCCCGATATCGGCGAGCGCCAGGGCGGCCAGGGTATCCACCACGTCGGCGTCCGGATGCAACGACGAGATCAGCAGTACCGGCCCGCGGTCGGCCCGCAGTTCCCGGACCAGGTCGAGCAGGCCGGTACCCGGGTCGTAGGCGGCGGTGACGGAGGCGCCGAGTTCCTCGGTGCCGGCCACATTGCGCAGCACCACCCGCGCGCCGGTACGCCGGGCGGTCTCGATCAGCGGAACGGCGCAGGGGTCGAGCTCCCACCCGATCGTCACAGTGGCGACCACCGCGCCGTCCGCGAGCAGGTCGGCGCGGTCTGTCCCCGGCACCGTGGCATCCGGTGGTCCGTGCCACCGCAGAGTGGCGCTGTCGAAACCGATCGCGTCGGCGGACGCGGGAATCCGCTCACCGTGCAGCAGGGCATCGGCGAGCTCGAAGATCCGTCCCCGCTGCCACCCCGGCGCCGAGACCTCGACCCCGAGCACCGCCCGGGTATCGCCACGCAGGGCCGCGCCGTCGACGACGACCACCCGCACCCGGTCGAGTCGGCGCAGCACCCCCGGATCCAGTACCAGTGAGCCCGCTTTGGCCAGTCCCCGGCCGAGGACGAGTGCGTAGGCCTGCCGGCCCATATGGGCCGCCTTCGGTATGCCGGCCAGCAGCGTATCGGCGATATCGTCGGCGGTACCGCCGCCGAGCAGAGTGCCCGCGGCCGCCACGAGCGATCCGTTCGCGGCGTGTTCGGCGTATTCGTCGACCGGGCCGGGCGGCGCGGTGGCGGCCGTCTCCTCGGACGCGGAGTGGAGTTCCGAGCCGGCCTGCGCCGCAGCGAAGATCGCCGCGGGCGCCGGGCCGCGAGGCCGGGCAGCGGCCGCGAGCGCGGGTTCCCGCGCACACCAGGCCTGCCGGCGCGCCAGTGCCTCGGAGATCTGGGCGGTTCGCGCGACCAGATCCAGCAACGGCGCGGCGGGCGCCAGGCCGAGCCCGTGCGCGGTGGCGGAGAACGCGGTCGTCAGCAGATCGGTGCCGGCCCGGCCGAGCTTCGACTCCAGCAATGCGACGATCCGCGGCTGATGGTTGATCACCGCCGCGGCGGCCCGGGCGGCCCGGGGTGCCCGGGGGAACCGGCCCAGCCATCCGATCACCGAGGTACCGATCGCCAGCGCATCGGCCACGGCGGCCACCACCGGGACCGCGACCGCCAGCGGGTCTCCGGGATCGGTGACCAGCCCCCGGAAGCGCGCTCCCGGCTCCTGCCCGGTACTCGGCAGGTCGGCGGCGGGACGGATCATCCGGCGGATCTCCGTCGGATCGGCGGCCTCCGCCAGCTCGATCACGAGTCGCCCGAGTATGTCCTCGATATGCGCGGAGATCACACCGGGCCCGGCGGCGACCAGCCGTTGGAGTTCCGCGGGACCCGCGGCGCCCTCCGTCCCGAGCGAGGTCCGGTCGAGATCGATGTGCATCCGGCGTCCGCACTCCCACGCCGGCGGGACACCCGCCTCGTCCGTGCCCCCGCGCGGTGGACCGCCGAGCACGACACGGGCCCAGTCGCGCACCGGCCCGACCGCCGGCCCCACGAGCGCCGGCGCGACCAGTGCGGTGGCGGATCCGATCCGGACGGTCGACGCCATCGCGCCGGCCGCGAGCCGCGCGAACCCACCGAAATCGATACCTCGCATGCGCTCAGGCTCCCCGAGTGATCGGTCGATGCATTCGGGCGAGTGTAGGCGCGGGAAAGCGCGGTTCAGGATGCGCGCGCCGCACGTTGCGGTATCGGAACCCAACTGTGCGCCCGGTGCATCGGTCACCGATCAGCTCTGGTTTGTCTCGTCCACTATCCAGGCCGCGATCTGGGCGCGGGAGGTGAACCCGAGTTTGGTCAGAATGTGTTCGACATGCCCCTGCGCGGTGCGTGGCGAGATCACCAGCTCGGTGGCGATCTGCTTGTTACTGAGCCCACGGGCGACCAGTGCGGCGACCTCCCGTTCGCGCCGGGTCAGCGTGGCCGAGGCCGCGCCGGTGGACTGCTCGCCCAGTGCGTAGGCCCTCGCCACCGCATCCTTCATCGTCCGGCCACGCTCGAAAGCTCGCTCGAATCCGGCGGTACCGAGTGCCCGCCGCGCCGACTCTTCGCATTCCTCGTGGAAACGCGACAGCGTGCTGAACACACTGCCGAGGCTGTTTCTGACCGGCCACAGGTGATGAGCGGCTCCCAGCAGAACCGCGGCTCGCTCGGCCTCGTCACGGGCACCGGCGATCCAGGCCAGTGCTTCCAGCCCGAATGCCATGACCATCGAGCTGTGCAGCGACCGGTCGATGCGCAGGGATTCCTCGGTCAGCTCCTGTGCGCGATCGGTGTCGCCGCGCCGCCATTCGGCGACACCCATGCCGCGCAGGGCCAGCGACCGATAGAAGATCTCACCGCATTTCTCGGTGGTGACGAGGAGATTCCGCTGGTGCTCGAGGGCTTTCGTGGTGTCGCCGCAGAGTTCATAGGTCCAGCCGAGCAAGTTCAGAGCATGAATATAGAGATGCCCTGTCCGGTCCGCGCCGTAGACCTCGACGGCGGCCTGTAGTAACGACGCTGCGCGCGCGGGTTCGCCGGTCGCGAGGGCCAAAGCTCCTGCGGCGTGGTTCATCTGCGCCCGCGCCATCGGCGTGGGATCGTTCTCCACCAGGGCTCGGCCCTCCTGCAACAGCGTCGCCGCGGACCGGAAATCGCCTCGGGTCGCCGCGAGTTGGATGCCGACGCGAAGGGCTTTCACCCGGTCGGGAGTCGATCGGAGGCCGTAATGGGCGAGTGTACGTTCGATCCAGGTCCTTCCGTCTCCGTACAGACCGCGGAAAAGCCAGAACTCCCAGAGCGCGGCAGCTGTTTGCAGACCCGCCGAGGCCGCTTCCTCGGTGTCCTCGGACAGGGCCCCTTCGAGAGCCTCCCGCAGATTGGGTTGCTCACGTTCGAGCCGGGCGATCCAGCCGGCCTGCCGGCCGCTGATCCAATCGGCCTCGGCATCCAGGGCCAGCCGGCGGTACCAGGCCCGGTGCCGTCGCCGTAGTTCCTGGTACTCGCCGGTCTCCCGCAGCTTGGACCGGCCGTAGTCCCGCAGTATCCCGAGCATCCGGAAGCGGACGACGGGCCCCGACTGTTCGCGGATCAGTATCGATTTGTCGACCAAACCGGAGAGCACGTCGACAACCTCGGCCTGATCCGAGCCGACCGCGCACACTTGCTCTACCGCGTCCAGTTCGCAGCTACCCGCGAAAACAGACAGGTCCGCCCACGCTCGTCGTTCGGTCCGCGAACACAGATCGTAGCTCCAATCGAGGCACAGCTTCAGCGACCGTTGTCGTGACGGCGCGGTGCGGAAGGCACCGGTGAGCAGCTCGTACCGGCCCGTCAGCCGGGCCAGGATCTGGTCCGGCGACAGCGTGCGTATGCGGGCCGCGGCAAGCTCGATCGCCAGCGGCACCCCGTCCAACCCGGCGCAGATCCTGCTCACCGCGACCTTATTGTCCTCGGTCAGTACGAAGCCCGGTGCCGCGGCCGCGGCCCGCTCGGCGAACAGCGTCACCGCATCGAAACGAGGCAGGCCCTGCAGCGACGGCCGGTGATCGGGATCCGGGGATCTCAGCGGCATCACCTGCACGATCGACTCTCCGGCTATCCGCAGCGGCTCGCGACCGGTGACAATGGTCCGCACCCGTGGACAGGAGAGCAACAGCGTTTCGGTGAGTTCCGCGACGGCCGCCACGATCTGCTCACAGTCGTCGAGGACGAGCAGTATTTCGCGCGAACTCAGATAACGGACCAGCACCTCGGGCAAAGGCCTCGTCGAGATGTCGTGCAGGCCCAGGGTGGCCGCCACCGTTTCGACGAGCAGCCCGGTATCGGACACCTCGCCCAGAGCGACCAACCACACCCCGTCGGCGAAATCACGCCGCACCTGCGACGCGGCCTTCCGCGCCACCCGCGACTTGCCCACACCCCCGATACCGACCAGCGTTACCGAACGGGATCTCGACAGATGGTTTCTGACCTCCGTCAACTCGGCACGCCGATCGATGAGACCGGTCAACTCCAGCGGCAGGTTGCCGGGTCCGCCCCCCTCTCCGTCGCCGGCACCCGCCTGCCCGGCTCCGGCACCACAGCCCTGTCGTGTTCGGGGCCGGGACGTGTCGGCGGAGGCGACTCACCCGTCGAGTCGTCGCGGCCCCGCCGCACCGCCGCCGAGGGCGCGGGAAGGGTGTCCTCCTCCCGGTGTGTACGGCCACCACCGTCGACGCTCATCGCCGGATTCCGTACCGATCAGCATTGTCGCGATCGCCCGGGCACACCCGTGGCGAAAGCGGCGGAGCGTCCGGTCGGTGACTCCGACCGGAACGAATCCGGGTCGTCCCGCCCGGCGATGTGGTCGAAGTGGACGAGCAGGTGCCGGGGTCCGCGGAAGATCTGGCTGCGCCGGTAGGGCGGCGGGTCGACGACCAGGCCGGGCGCGGCGACCCGCCGCACGAAGGTTTCCAGTGCGAGGTCGACTTCCAGTCGGGCCAGCGGGCCGCCGATACAGGTGTGGATGCCGCTGCCCCAGCCGAAGTGCTCGTTGTCGGGGCGCTGGATATCGAAACGGTCCGGGTCGGCGAACCGCTTCGGGTCGCGGTTGGCGGCGGCGTAGACCAGGTGCACCGCGGCCCCCTTCGGGATGGTGGTGCCGGCGATATCGATATCGGCGGTGGCGCTGCGGCTGGGGAAGAACTGCACGGCCGCCTGGAGCCGCTGGACCTCCTCGACCGCGCGCGGGATCAGCTCCGGCCGGCTACGCACCAGCTCGTAGGCCCCCGGATTGCGCAGCAGCGTCAGCACGCAGTGGGAGATCGTGTTGACCGTCGAGTCGTGACCGGCGACGAGCAGCAGCCTGGCGTTGGACAACACCCGTTCGAGGGGCATGGGCCCGTCGGGTCCGTCGTCGTGGATCATCGCGGACAACAGCCCCGGCCGTGGCTCGCGGCGCAGGTGCTCGATCAGATCGGTCAGATATCGGGTGAGCGCGACGCGGCCGGCCCGGGCCTTCTCGGCCCGGACCTCCCCCTCCGCGGTGGACGCGTCCGGGCCCAGATCCGTACCGGTCAGCATGTCGTGGATCCAGACATGGAAGGTCGGCTCATCGGCGATCGGGATCCCCAGAATCCCGCAGATCACCGTCACCGGCACCGGGTAGGCGTAGTCGTCGACCACGTCCATCCGGTTCCGGCCACCGGCGGCGATACCGTCGAGCAAGTCGTTGCACAACCGGACTATGCCGGGTTCCGTACCCGGGATGACATCGGGCGCGTGGGGAGGGCCGAAGTGACGCATCACCTGCCGGCGCGCCCGATCGTGCTCGGGCGGATCGGTCACGATGATGCTCGGCACCTGGTCGTAGACCGGACCGTCCCGGGTACCGGACTCCGGGCCGGGGCCCACCGCGAGAGCGGCGCCCAGCGGGCTCCGGCCGATATCGGAGCTGACCCTCGGATCGTGTGTCAGCGCCAGCACTTCCCAGTAGCCGGTGACCACGTACTGGTCCTCGGCCACTCGCGCGACCGGGGTCCGGCGCAGTTGATCGAAGAACGGATACGGGTCGGCGCGGTGTTCGTATCTCATCGCCTCTGCCCAGGCGGTTGCGGCAGTCATGCCTGCTCCCTTGTTCAATGGAACTCGGCGCCCCGGGAGGTGGGGTCGTGGCCGGTCAGCACCACATCGGGGATTTCGGTCGGCACGCGCGGATCGGGGAAGCGGGCCGGTACCGGAACCGGGTCGGCGGCGCGGTCGTAGCCCGGCTGCGGTGGCGGGAAGGGCGCCGAGCGTTCGATCATCGCCGCGTAGTACGGCAGCCACTTACCGTGATCGAACGTCACCGCCCCGACGGTCCGGCCGCGGTGGCCGTAGGCCGCGGCGAAACGATAGTCGCCGGGGGAACCCTGGGTGAACACGATCTCGTCGGCGAAGGAGCACACCCCGACTCCTTTGATGTTGACCCCGAACTGGGCCGACCAGTACGAGGGCAACGGCAGATGCGGGCGCCGCTCGGTCTCGAGGGAGAGCATGTTGTTCGCCGCGACCTGTGCCCCGCAGACGGCGTTGTCCCAGTGTTCCATCGAGATGAACTGGTATTCGTACAGCACATGGGGCTGGCGGGCGATGTCCCCGGCCACGAAGATGTTGTCGGTCACCACACCGTTGATATCGAACGCGCGACAGCCCGCGTCGCAGCCGACTCCCCAGAAACCGGCGGCCAGCCGGGCGCCCGCCAGCCACTCGACATTGCGGATCGACCCCAGCGACGCCACCACCACGTCGGCTTCCACCGTGGTCCCGTCCGACAGCCGGGCACGGCGCACCTGCCCGTCGGCGTCGCCGTCGAGCGCGTGCACCGACACCCCGGTCCGCAGGTCGACACCCGCGTCGCGCTGCATCCGCGCGGTGATATCGGCGACGACCCCGCCCAGCGGCCCGGCCAGCGGCCCGCCGCCGCGCTCGGTGACGGTGACCGGGAGCCCCAGCGCACAGCACACCGAGGCGATCTCCGAGCCGACGAACCCCGAGCCGACGACGAGTACCCGCTTCGGGCCCTCGCGCAACGCCGCCTGTAGCCGCGCGGCGTCATCGCGAGTGCGCAGCGTGAACACCCCCTCCAGGGCGCCCTCGGCCGGATCGGGCCACGGACGTGCCCGGACACCGGTGGCGATCAGCAGCCGGTCGTAGGGCACGGTCTCCCCGGTAGCCAGCAGGACCTGCCGGTTCGCCCGGTCCAGGCCGGTCGCGGCCACACCCAGCCGCCAGTCGGCATCGACAGCGCGCATCCGGGGCAGCTCGGTGTGATCGGCGCGGACCCGGCCGCCGAGGACCTGTTTGGACAGCGGCGGCCGGTCGTAGGGCCGGTGCGGTTCGTCGCCGATGAGGGTCAACGGTCCGCGGAAACCGCGCTTCCGCAGGGCCTCCGCGGCGCGGAGGCCGGCCAGCGAGGCCCCCACGATCACAATGCGGCCCTCGGCCCGGAACGCCCTGACCAGGTCCGTGACCAGCGACGCGGCGCTCACCTCGCCGGCCCCTCCCCTTCGGGGGCGGAGTTCTCCACCAGGATCGCCTGCACCGGGCACGCCGCCGCCGCCCGGAGCACACGGAGGCGCTGCGTGTCATCGGGGTTGGGGTCGTAGGACAGCGCCTCTTCACCCAGCAGTTCGAGTACCTCCGGCGCCAGCGGAACACACTGCGCGTACCCCTGGCACCGATTCAGGTCGACGACGATGCGCATGATGGAACTCTCATCCGAGCGGTGTCCCGATATGGCCCCCGACAACGCCGCGGGTGGGGAGGAGCTCGGCCGCCCGCGACGCCGACGTGAACGCCGGGTAGACGATCACGCCCGAATATCAATGCCGGATGGGCACCTCCACCGGGATCCGAACACCCGATGCCGGGGTCCGTCGCTCCGCCGGCCGGCGACCACCCGCCGTCTACAGTCTCCCACACACACCGCGGCGCGCCGCCGCGTTTCCGGCCACAGCGACCGCCCACCACTGATGACCTCTGGTCTACGGGCCGGATTCCTTCCGGGGTGGGTAGGCCGCACTCGTGGGCGAGGATGACCAGCCGTGCGCCGATCTCGGGTGTCCAGCGCCGCCGACAGCCGGCTCGAGGACTCGCTTCCGGGGAGACCGAGCCGGCACTTGACGCAACCAGTTGGTTGCAATACCGTTTATCGCAATCCAATGGTTGCTATAAAGGAGTGCGCAATGGGATTCCCCGATCAGATCGTCCGCACCATCGAACTCGCACACCCACCCGCGTCGGTCTGGGCCGCGATCACCACCGCCGAGGGGCTCCGTTCCTGGTTCGGCGACACAGCGACGATCGACCTGCGCCCCGGCGGCGCGGCGCGGATGACGTGGGAGGCCGGACATACCGCGAATATGCGGGTGGAGCGGGTGGAGGAGCCGAGCATCTTCGGCTTCACCTGGCAGATCTACGGATTGCCCGAAGACGACCCGCGACGCACCTATGTCGAGTTCACCCTCGAACCCGTCGGCGCGGGGACCCGACTCACGGTCGTGGAGACCGGTTTCGCGCAACTGCCCGAGGACGAGCACCGAGTCGCCTTCGGGGGCAATACCGACGGCTGGGCCGGCGAACTCGCCGAACTCGTCCAGTACCTCGATGCAGCCTGACCGGGAAACCGTCGCCGAACGGGTCTTCGTCGCGCTCGCCGATCCGAGCAGGCGCTCGGTCCTGGGCGCCCTCGCCGCGGGCGGCCCGGCCACCGCGACCGATCTCGCCGACCGACTGCCCATCACGCGACAGGCGATCGCCAAACACCTTGCGCTGCTCTCGGACGCGGGCCTGGTGATCGCGGAACCCGGGGAGCGACGGCGCGTCCGATACCGTCTCGATTCCGCACCCATGCGAGTGGCGCAGCAATTCCTGGCCGCGATGGCGCGGGACTGGGACGGCCCACTCGACGCATTACGCAGACACCTGGACAACGGGGACCGATGAGGCCGTGGTGACCGAGCCGGTCCGGCGGTAGCACGCGTCCGCCGTGGTGATTCTCTCGATTCGCCACGGGCCGGACCCGCGTTCCGCGAGGACGCGGGTCCGGGCGCGCACGTCGGGGATCCGGCGAATTCGCCTACGCCCGTTCCCGGCGCTCGGTGGCGACGAAGACCAGGAGCAGCGCGGCGGCGGCCGGTGTCGCCAGAGAGGCCACGACTGCGGGCCAGTGGCCGTGGGCCCACGCGAGCCCGCCGGCCGCGCCGAAGGCGGATTCACACGGCACCGCGCGACCGTGGTGAAAAGTCCGAAGGTGACGCTCGATGACCGCGGCCCCGACCGGAACATATATCCTCGAGTCACCCGACCAGCGTGCACACGAACGCTTTTCGCCGAGACGAACAGCGGGCACACGGCGGGTTTCTGCGTGTCTTCGACGGCGATGACCCGAAGACATATTCACCGATCTCGAGAGGTAGCTCTATGAATTGGGTCCGTGCGCGAACAGGTCTCGCGCGGGCGCTGACAGGTGTGGCCACGTCATGCTGCCTGATCCTTGCGGGGCAGACGTCGGCGGTCGCCGAGGAGGTGCCGGAACCACCGGCCCCCTCCGGTCTACAGCGCGGTATCGACGATGCCCTCCCCGCGCCCCCACTGCCGGCCGCACCCCCACCGCCCATCGGCGATCTGCCGCCGCAACTGGCAGCACTGTGGCACGCGGTGCAGTCCCCGCCGACGGGCGACCCGATCTTCGATACGTGGCCGGCCGGACTGGACCGGATGGCCAACGGTGCGGTGATCGAACAGCGTGACATCACCGCGATCGCCGCGCCACGGATCGCCGCGCCGATCGGTCGTGCCGTACTGCTGAAATTCCGCTCGGCGTCGGCGGCGGGGGCACCCTCCTTCGGCACGGCCACGCTGGTGGTTCCGGCGGCGGCGTGGCCGGGACCCGGCGGCCGTCCGGTCCTGGTGGACAACAAGCCGATCAACTCCCTCGGCCTGCGATGTACGCCCGGCTACGCTATGGCGCACGGACAGGACGGCACCAGCAGCAGTGCCATCGATGCCTTGACGCCGACGACCGCCTCGGCGGTGAACCGTGGGTACGCGGTGCTGATTCCCGATCACGAGGGCCCGTTCATGGCCTATGCGGAACCGAACGTCGCCGCGCACGTCATCCTCGACAGCATCCGCGCCGTGCGCTCGCTGCCCGGCTCCGAGTTCACCGCCGGCCGTTTCGCACTGACCGGATACTCGGGGGGCGCGATCGCCTCGTACGCGGCGGCCATGCTGCTCGGCGACTACGCGCCCGAACTGGCCGATGTGGTGGTGGGCGCGTCGATGGGCGGACTGGTCACCGACAACAGGGTCGTCGCCAACAGCTTCGACGGTAAGTTCGCCTCCGGGGTGCTGCTGGCGGTCGTACTCGCCTACGCCCGCGAACACCCCGAAATCCTCGGCAACATGAACCATCTCGCCCAGTGGGTGGCCACCTCGCCGCTCAACAACGTGTGCGGCGAGGCGCTCGGCCCGCTGGGTGTGGTGGGGATACCGCTCGAAATCGCCGCGAATATTCCGCACCCGCTCGACAGCGCCGTCGCCGACGAGATCTTCGCGCGCACCGATCTCAGTGATCGGACCTCGGCGGTGCCACTGTACATCTACCATGCCGCCCACGATCTCTGGATTCCGCTCGCGGGGGCACAGCAGCTGTATCGCACCCAGTGCGCCCGCGGTGTCGCCGCGGTCTTCCGCAGCGAACCGGGTGAGCACGTGAGTGGTCTGACCACCGGATTCCCCGGTGCCTTCGACTGGCTCGACGCGCGACTACGTGGCGAGCCCGCACCCGACGAGTGCTCCTAGGTAGGCGAACCACCGCGACGTCCGCGGCCCGCACACAGCCGGGTCACCGCTCCTGCGTCGTCGCGGGGGCGGGCCCGGCGCCTCGGCTGTGCGGACCGGTGCCGGCACCGGCGAAGAGTCGTGCACGACCGTGCCGGAGTGGAGCGGCGCCGATCTCGGTGTGCGGCCGCCGAGCGTGCCGGAGCCTGCGCGGCCGGCAACTCTCGCTCGAAACCCGGACGTGACGGCGGCCGCGGGCCGAGCGCGCACGCTCACGAGGTGCGCAGGTCGGTGGCGACTGGTTCGCCGGCCGGGCGTTCCCCCCCGATCCGATTCGAGTGTCCGGCGGGGGCGGTCACGCCGTGCTTCGCCTGCTCGGTCGCCGCGGACGCGTGCTGGCGAACCGTGCGGGGCGATAGTGGAGACTGCGCGTTATCTCGCCGGAGACTCGTTTCTCGGCCACCGGGACCCACAGGTCCTGATCATCGTTCCCGCCCTGACCGTGGTCCTCGTGACACAGATCCGGGATTTCCGGCTCATGGCAGCGGCGACGGTCCTCGCCTTCGCCTTCTACGCGTCCGCCCGGATCCCGTTCCGGACCGTCCGCTCCAATTGGTTCTTCGTCGGCTTCTTCGTATTGGTCTTCGCGAGTATCAACGGCATGATCGTCGGCGCCCGGAAATACGGTGACACATCGACCGAACTGTTCCAGATCCCGGTCATCGACCTCGGTATATCGACGGCATCCCTCTCGTACACGCTCAATATGGCGATGCGCTTTCTGGCGATCGCGATGACCGGTTTCCCGCTGGCCTTCGCCGTGCGGCCGGGAGACCTCTCGGTCGCTTTCGCCCGGTTGGGCGTACCCGCCCGTTTCGCCTACGCGATCGACCTGACGTTCCGCTTTCTCCCGACCACTTCCGCCAACCTGCGGGAGACAATCGCGGCGCAGCGGTTGCGCGGCTACGAACCCGCACCGACGCGCAATCCGGTCCGGCGGATCCGTCAGCTCCAGCCGTTGATCGTTCCGGTAACCGTGGGGGCGTTCGTCGACGCCGAGGACGTCGCCGACGCGCTCGAGCTCCGCGGTTTCGCCAACGGCCGGCGGACCTGGCTGCGCACCCTCCGGTTCGACACCGCCGACCGCACTGTGCTGGCACTATCCGTCGCCGTCGCGGCCGCCGCCACGGCGGCGAATATCAGCGGCGCCATGCCGGGGCTGTGGTTGTGGTGACGCCGGCCGCAACGGGTGCGGCGGAAACGACCGTACATACCGCCCCGTGGGTTCTCACCGGACGCGATCTCGCGTTCCGACACGGGGCCGTCGCGGTGGCTCATGGCGATATTGTGCAGGTGGGCCGGTTCGACGAGGTGCGCCGCGACCTGGGCGCCGGGTGCACTGTCGTCGAATGGCCCGGAGCGCTGATCCCGGGGCTCGTGAACGCCCACACCCACTTGCAGTACACCGATATGGCGGACCTGGGCACCCGGTCCTACCCCAGTTTCGAGGCCTGGTCGAAAGTTTTCGCCGCCGACTACGCGAACCGTCGTGCGTGGCGGCAGTCCGCCGAGCGGGGCCTGGACGCGGTACTGCGCGCCGGCACCACGGCGGTCAGCGATGTGGTCACCCATGTCGAAGCCCTCGATGTGCTCGCGACGGGCGGCCTGCACGGTATCGCCTTCTGGGAGGTGATCGGCATGCGCTACACCGACTGGGCCGATCGCGGCCGACAGCGCACGGTCGAGAGTCTCGACAGCGCGGTCGCGAGCGGCAACGGCGGTGTCGGACTCTCGCCGCACGCACCGTATTCGCTGGACGGCCGGGTACTCACCGAGGTGAGCGCGCTGTCGCGCGCCCGGCGACAGCGCGGCCACATCCATCTGGCCGAATCACGCGCCGAATACGAATACGTGGTCCGGGCCGCGGGGCCGCTGGCCGACTTCTGGCGCAATCGCGGATACGGCGACTTCTCGCTACTCCGGGAGGGCGGGGCCGGGACGAGTCCGGTTGCTTGGCCGATACCGCGGAGCTCTACCGGATCGCCCGACGCCAGGGCTACCACCAACGTGATCTCCATTGCCGGCTGTTCCACGCCGTGACCGCGGGTGGCGCAGAGGCCATGGGCCTGGCCGACCGGTTCGGCAGGCTGGAGCCGGGGCGGTCGGCCGATATGGCGGTGGTCGACGTCGACGCGTCACGCGCACACGACATCTGTGCCGCGATCGTCGAGGGCGGCGGGGGTATGACCGAGGCGACGATAGTGGCCGGCGAAATACGCTTCCGGCGGGCGCGGCAGCGATCCGCTCCGGCGACGGCCGGTGACCCCGGCGCGCCCGGTTCGCTGCACACGGCTGCTCATACCGATCGCGTCGGCTGACGCCGTACGCCGGTGCGACGTCCGATCGGCGCGGGCTCGAACCACGTCCCCACCGGGTTTCTCGGTCACGGGCCCCGCCACACGACCGGCGCGGTCGCTCGTCGCGGGAGAACGTGGCCGAGGCCGGTGCCCGGGGTGGGTCCTATGCGGGGACCCCGAGTCCCTCGGCGAGGAGCGGCCAGGACCGGTAGAACGCGTCACGCCAGTACCCCCAGGAATGCGTGCCCGACGGCGCGTAGTCGAAGGTGGCCGGGATCTCCAGTTGCGCGAGCCGGTCCTGGAGGTTGCGGGTGCACCAACCGGTGGCGGCCTCGATGACACCGCCGACCAAGAGCTGATTGGCCAGACCCTGGGGGCCCGGCAGCGCGTAGTCGCCGTCGACGGTGTCCCATTGCCCGGGCAGTCCGTTGCCGGTCGAGACGAACAACTTCGTACCGCGCAGTGCCTCGGCGTTCACCACCGGATCGTTGGCGACCCAGGCCGGATCGTCGTCTTCGCCGTACATATTGCGGACATCGCCGCCGCCGTAGAGTTCGACGACCAGTTTGGTGAACTGTCGCCCGACCGGGTCCGCGATCTGGGCGCATCCGCTGTACCCGGCGACGCTCCGGTAGAAGCCGGGGGCCGCCTCCGCCATCTGCAGAATCGCGGTGGCGGTCATCGAGTTCGCGGCGATGGCATTGACACCGTTGGTGCCCAGTGCTCCGTCGACCAGCGGCGGCAACTCCTCGAGGAAGAAGGTGCGCCATTTGTTGCGCCCGAGCACCGGATCGTCGCGCTTCCAGTCGGTGTAGTAGGCGAACGCGCCACCGACCGGCATCACGACATTGACATCCTTGGTGGCCAGGAAATCACCGACATCGGTATTGGCCCACCAGGTCGCCGCGTCGGTACCCCCGCCCGCCCCGTTGACGAGGTAGAGCACCGGCCGGGGTTGCGAGGCGTCGCGAGGACGCTGCACCCGGACGGTGATGTTCTCGTCCATCGCCGCGGAGTGGACCAGCATGGTCAGGCTGCGGCCGTCGATTCTGCTCGCGACGATTCGCGAGCCGTTCGGCGAGACCGGTTCGGCGAGGAGCTTCTTCGAGTCGACGACAGGGTCGCCACTGTCGGCGAAGCCGTTCCCGGCCCCGAACACCGTGACAGATGCGGCGAACAGCGCAGCGGTGACAGCGACCAGCAGTGCGGGCCTCATACGTCGGCGTATCACATCGAACCCCAGGTCTCGACTCACGACAGGCAGTGCGCCGGCCGGGAATCGAAATCTACCCGATGAGCCTGTGGGACAGGCATTCCCGGCCGGCTGTGTACGGACAGGAGCGCCCGATCCGGGGTACACGACCGGATGCCGGACTACCGGATCCGGGTGGCCCGGGCCCGCTCCCGGGCCAGCGCACGATCACGCTGTTCCTCGAACCTGGGAATCTGCACCGTTTCCAGATCGGCCAGATAGGCGGCGAGTCGTTCGCGTGCCTGTTCGCCGCGTGGACCGAACCCGCCGCGACCGAACAGGTTCCAGTGCCGCATGACGGGTTGGAGGACTTCTTCGAGATGCTGCCGCAGATCGTAGATGCCGTGTTTGGCCATCAGCACCCCGTTGCGGCGGAAGTCGGGCATTCCGGTGCCGGGCATACGGAAGTGGCGCACGATGAGATCGATTGCTGCCACGGCCTGATCCGGGACCAGATCGAGCGCGGCGCCGCACAGACCGCGGTAGAAGACCATATGCAGGTTCTCGTCGAGCGCGACGCGCTGCAGCATTCGATCGGCGACCGGATCATCACACACCGCGGCGGTATTGCGATGGCTGATCCGGGTGGCGAGTTCCTGAAAGGACACATAGGCGACCGAATACAGGAACCCGGCCCCGCCCGCCGCGTTCACGCCGTCCACCGGTGGCGCGAAGCCATTGGTCATATGGACCATGCGGGCGTTCTCCAGGGCGACGGGATCGACGCCGCGGGTGACGACGAGGTAATCCCGCAGCACGGCGCTGTGGCGTGCTTCCTCCGCGGTCCAGCGGCCGACCCAGCTGCCCCAGGCGCCGTCGCGGGAGAAGTTCTCACTGATCTCGCGGTGATAGGAGGGCAGGTTGTCCTCGGTGAGCAGGTTGGTGATCAACGCCGCCTTCGCCACCTCCGACAATCGTGAGTGTCCCGGTTCCCAGTCGGTGCCGCCGAGCATCGCGAAATTACGGCCGTCGTCCCAGGGCACGTAGTCGTGGGGATGCCATTCTTGGACCATGGACAGATGCCGGTTCAACGCCGTCTCGGCGACGGATTCGAGTTCGGTGAGGATTTCCAGTTGTGTCAGATCGCGCGCCAACGCCGCCTCCGCCTTTCTGGTTCGGAATTCCAGGAATCCGCGAAATCGACGCGGTGTGACCGGCCCGAATACGGCCGGCCGGATATCGCCAGGGGTCTACGAGGTGATGACCGCGGCGCCGTCGTCGGGTAGGACGAGCGCCAGATCGGTGTCGTAGCGCCGGTACAGCAACCTGCCGCGGCCCGTACCGGGGTCGGTGTAGAACAGGAACGGCAAGCCGTGCTCGCACAGCCTGGCCACGGCACCGGCCTCGGTCAGCGGCGGTGCCGGTCGTGGATCGACCGTGAACGGCCACGGCCCGCCCGGCGCCGGCAGCGGCGGATGGACGCTGCGGCAACGCGCCAATCGCAGGCCGCTCGGCCCCGCGCGGTAGACGAGGGCGTCCTCGCCGGTATCGGAATCGAGGAACAGGTGGGTGTCGTAGTCCATCGCGTCCATCACCGCCGCTGCCACCGACGGATGCCCGGTGACCACCTGAACCGGCTTCCGGCGGACCAGCTCCCCCCGGCCCCGGCGTATCGAGCGGGCGCCGGGTCGGATCCGGCCACGGTCGCGGCTGCCGGGTTCCTCGTAGCGCCGTGATCTGCCGTTCCAGCCGCACCACGGTCGACAGCGCGTCACCGCCCCGGCGCGTGAGCGTCTGGACACGGGCCGCGATCCCGCCGATACACAGATTCACCTGGATCACCATCGGACCGTGCGCCGCAGCGGTGATCCGGAGCCGGACGGCACCCCGCACATCCAGCCGTTCCAGCAACCGGCCGACCGCGCCGGCGAATCGTTCCCGCTCGATCGCCGGTACCCGGCCACCGGTGTACACCATCACATCGGGAAACCGAGTCGCCGACCACGCCCGCGAACCCCGCACCATCTCACCGTCCACAGCACTCCCTACGTCCGTCCACCCCGGCGATCATCAAATGTGTTCGCGGCGCGCGGACGTAGGGTCGAAAGTCCCCGCCTTCGATGACGAGTGCACTCGGGCGCCGATCGCGGGGCGGGCGCGATCCGGCGACCGATCGGTTCCGCCGGTGGCCCGGTCGGATTCCGGGTGGCACCGTCTCGGCCGCCGGAATCCCGACGAGTTCAGCCGAACACGCGGGCCCGTACCGCTGACGACCATTCGACGTACTCGACGTCGACCCCGTCGGGATGGCGAAGATAGGCGAAGCGGCCGGTCGCGCTCGTGAACGGCCCCCCGGTGAGGAGGGCCGCCGCGGCCGTCAGGCGGGCGATCGACCCGTCGAGGTCGTCGACTATCACCGGTCCGACCGTCGAACGATAGCGGTCGACGTGGTCGGGCGGGCAGGCGATGAGCAGGAAATCGCCGACCGCCGCGAGCTCGGCCTGCTCGAACCCGAAGCGCAGATCCGCCGGGGCGCCGACGATGCTCTCGTAGAGCGGCAGCGCGGTATCGAGGTCGGCGACGAACAGACGGGCGTAGGTTTTCAGGATCCGCATGGTCGAGACGCTACGGTGAAGCCACCGGCGACAGCAGTACGCACTCGAAGGTGAGCGGTGGTTCCCGATGTCCAGCGACGACGAAGCGCAGCGCGCTCGCGATATCGCGCTGCGGGTATTCGCCGCGGTGTCGACGAAATGGGGCCTCCGTGTCCTGGAGGAAATCGGGGCGGGCCACCACCGTTTCCGGGCGCTGCACCGCGCGGTCGACGGCATCAGCTACAAGATGCTGACCCGAACCCTCCGGGAACTCGAGAACCAGGGTCTGATAGCCCGCTACGACCACGGCACCGCGAATCCGCACGTCGACTACTCCCTCACCGCGGCCGGAACCCGGCTCGTGGCCACGATCCACACACTGTGCGATTGGTCGCGTACCCACCTCGACCGGCTGGCCGAGGCACCCGCGCATCGAGGGAAACCCTCCGCATGAGCCCGGCCGGCCGACGCCGCCCGGGCAGCACGCGACCGGGGGCCGCTCGGAGGGCTCGGCCACGCGGGTATCGACAGGGGGGCGGACGACCCGCCGCTCGGCACTCCGGCTGTTCGCTCCGCGGCGCCGGGCCGGCGGGAGCAGCGATACATGAGGCGTATCACAGCCTTCCGACGCCGACATCCCGGGCACGGCCTGAGATGATCGGAGGGAAACCGTATCAACCCGATTGCTTCTTCCGGACAGAACGATGATTTCCCCACCGACCAGATACCCGACCGCCACCACACGGCTGTGGAACCTGCGTCCGTGGCGCGACAGTCCACTCCTGCGCCCCGGAGACCGCCTCCTCGGCTGGCTCGTATTCGGGGCGCTGCTCATCCTCGGCGCGGCGCTCCCGATCGCGGTGGCGGTCGGGAGCGACGCCCATCGAGGACTGAGCGAAGCCGCTGCCGCAGCGGCGGCCGAACGGTCCCGCGTGCCCGCGACGCTTCTGGACACCGCGCCCACCCCCACCGAATACGACCTGTACCCCACCGTCCCGGCCACCTGGTTCGCCGCCGGCGCACAGCACACCGGCGACATATCCGCCCCGGCCGGTTACCGCCGCGGTGAGGTCGTCGAGATCTGGGTGGAGCGCAACGGCACACGCACCACGGCACCGCCGAACGATTCGTCGGTCCTGTTCGAGTCCGCCCTCGTCGGACTGTTCACCTGGAGTGCGCCGGTGCTGCTCTACTGCCTTCCGGCGGCGTTGATCGCCCATCGCATCCGCGTGCGTGGAATGGAGCAGTGGGAGAGCGACTGGGCTCGCCTCCACGCCGGATTCTGAGGGTCTCGGATCGGGCAGCTGTCGTCACAGTGCCGGATACCGGAACGCCCGACCGCGACAACTCACCGAGGTCGGGCGCACGCTGCGCGATGACCGGATAACAGTTCGGTTGCGCACGCCGGGCCGCGGATCCACGAGTCACGACCGCGAGCGGACGAAGGGGCATCATGGCTTTCGATTCACCGCGCGGGAAGTGCGACTGTTCCATTCCGTATGTCCGACCCACAACGAGGAGTCTCCGTGACAGAAGCGCGTGACACGCTGCCGGGTCCTTCTGCCGTGACGCACGCAGCGCTGGAGCCGGCCCGGTGAGGATCGGGATCCCCCGCGAGCTCAAGACGCACGAATACCGTGTCGCGATCACGCCCGCGGGCGCACACGAACTCGTTCGCCGTGGCCATACCGTCGTGATCGAGGCGGGTGCGGGCACCGGTTCCTCGTTCGCCGACGAGGATTTCACGGCCGTCGGCGCCGAGATCGCGAGCACCGCCGAGGAGGTATGGCGAACGGCCGATCTGCTCCTCAAAGTGAAAGAGCCCGTACCAGAGGAGTATTCGCTCCTGCACGCGGATCAGGTGCTTTTCACCTTCCTGCATCTCGCGGCCTCGAAATCCTGCACCGACGCGCTGCTGGCCTCGGGCACCACGGCGATCGCCTACGAGACCGTGACCGCGGGGACCGCCCTGCCGCTGCTGGCGCCGATGAGCGAGGTGGCCGGCCGGTTGTCGGCGCAGGCCGGGGCCTACCACCTGGTGAAACCGACCGGCGGCCGCGGTGTCCTGATGGGCGGGGTGCCGGGAGTCCGGCCCGCCGATGTCGTGGTGATCGGCGCCGGCGTCGCCGGAAGCAACGCGACCGCGGTGGCATTCGGTATGCGCGCGCAGGTGACCGTTCTCGATCTCTCCCTGGATCGGCTCCGGGATATCGACGCTCGCTACGGCGGGCACGTCGAGACGGTCGCCTCCAATGCCTACGCGATCGAGCAGGCGGTCCTGCGGGCCGATCTCGTCATCGGAGCGGTCCTGGTACCCGGCGCGAAGGCGCCCACGCTCGTGCCGAACAGTCTGGTGGCGCGCATGAAACCCGGATCGGTGCTGGTCGATGTCGCCATCGATCAGGGTGGCTGCTTCGAGGACTCCCGGCCCACCACCCACGCCGAGCCGACCTACCGGGTACACAACTCGCTGTTCTACTGCGTGGCGAATATGCCCGGCGCCGTCCCGAACACGTCGACGAACGCACTGACGAACGCGACCCTGCCCTACGTCGTCGCCCTGGCCGACAAGGGCTGGCAGCGCGCGGTGGCCGACGATGCCGGGCTCGCCTCGGGGCTGAGCACGGATCGTGGGCGCCTGTTCTCCGAAGAAGTGGCCGCCGCGCACGGTTACGAGTTCGTCGCGCTCTGAGTTCCGGTCCGGGCCGCGTCCGATGACTGTGCGAGACAACTGCGCCGAGCGCCGGCGGGTTTCCACTGCCCGGCCGTCACGTCTCCAACCGCACCGCGTAGCGCACCGCCGGCCGCCCGGCGCCACTGCCGACCGTGCCGACCGGTTGCGCCAGACCCGATCGTTCGAGCTGTTTCAATGTCCTTCGCGCCGAACGCTTTTCGATCCCCAGGGCGGCGGCGATATCCGCCGCGGTGACCTCGCCGCCGGGATGGGCGGCGACAGCGGCCTCGAGTTTGACCAGTGTCGCCCGGGACAGCCCGGCCCGGTGGGCGGCGACATGCAGGCTCACCGGTTCCTCGGCCCGGGCGGGATCGGACTCCGTCTCGGTGATCACGAAATCGCGCCCCGCACCCACCGAGACGATCGCGGTGAACGGTCCCGCGGTACGGCACCGTTCGACCGCCCGCCGGGCCAGCGCCTCCGCGTCGGCGGCGGACCGGCCGACACCGAGCCCGATCCGCACCCAGTGGTGCCGTTGCGCGAGTTGTTCGAGCAGCGGCATGACGGTCCAGTCGCAGGTGTGCTGGGCCAGTACCCCGCGGGTGCTGACCAGTGCGTAGCTCGCCGGGCCGACCGGGAACAGGCTGCCGGCCAGCGCGCGGATATCGGCGGCGAGGCGTTCGTCCGGTTCGGGGAGTTCGATCATGCCGAGGACGACCTGGGCATCGGAGGAGATCCGGCCCGCGAGTTCCATCGTCACCGTTTCGAGCGCGGTGCGTACCGAGGCGATCGCGGGAGCCAGGCGGATCGTGTACACGTCGTCGCGGATCAGGTCGTACACCGAGCGGACGCAGGTGATGGCGACCGCGCCCGGCCGGGTGCGGGCGTGGTCGCGGTGGAACTGCGCGAAGCGCCGCACATCGGTACCCCGGCGATACTCTGCGGTGGCGATATCGGTGGTGGCGATCCCGACGTGGGACAGGCTTTCGACCACCAGCGGGCGGGCCAGCGTATCGATGGAGATCCGCGCCGGGTCGTGCCCGGCCGACATCAGCTCCACCAGGGCGCCGTAGAGCGTCGCTCCCGTGTAGTCGATATAGGCGGCCGGTTCGGTGAGAACCCCCGCGGCGTGGGCGAGCGTGTAGGGGATGACGCCGGTGAACAGCAGGGCGTCCACGTCGGGGCCCGCCGATATGACCTCCACCGCCTGCGCCTCGTGGCGGTAGGTCAGCGGTACGACGCGATGATCGGTGAATTCCAGTGCGGCAACACGTTTGACCAGGGAGACCAGATCCGAGGGCCCGACCACACCGATCCGGTAGGCGTGCTCAGCATTCGACGACATTGACGGCGAGGCCCCCCATCGATGTTTCCTTGTACTTGGACTGCATGTCCGCTCCAGTTTCGCGCATTGTCTCGATGACAGTGTCCAGGCTGACCCGATGTGTGCCGTCACCGGCCAGGGCGATCCGCGCGGCATTGATGGCCTGGACGGCCGCGACCGCATTGCGCTCGATACACGGGATCTGGACGAACCCGCCGACCGGATCGCAGGTGAGTCCGAGATTGTGTTCCATCGCGATCTCGGCGGCGTTCTCGACCTGGGCGGGCGTACCGCCGAGCACCTCGCACAGGGCGCCGGCGGCCATCGAGCACGCCGACCCGACCTCTCCTTGACAGCCGACCTCGGCACCGGAGATCGAGGCATTGCCCTTGTACAGCGCCCCGATGGCGGCGGCGGTCAGCAGGAAGCGCCGGATGCCCGCCGCGTCGGCGCCCGGGACGAACCGGTGGTAGTAGTGCAGTACCGCGGGGACGATCCCAGCCGCGCCGTTGGTGGGAGCGGTGACGACGCACCCCCGGCGGCGTTCTCCTCGTTCACGGCCATGGCGTAGGCGTTCACCCAGTCCAGCCGGTGCAGGGGGTCGTCATCGGCTCCGGACGTGGCGAGCCGGCGGCCCAGGTCCGGAGCGCGCCGGCGCACGGCCATCGGCCCGGGTAGCCGCCCGTCGGTCCGCAGTCCCGCGGCCACACAATCGCGCATGGCCGACCAGATGCGGTCCAGGCCCGCGGCGATATCGGCGTCCGGCCGCAGCGCCTGTTCGTTGGCGAGCACGAGAGCGCTGACGGGCAGACCGGTTTCGTCCGCCCGGGCGAACAGTTCGGCACCGGACCGGAACGGGTGGGGTACGACGACCGCGTCCGGCGGCTCGGGCGGGTCCGCGGCGGCGGTGACGAATCCACCGCCGATCGAGAAGTAGGTGCGCTCGCACCGGGTGCCGTCGACCAGGTCGGCGGTGAACGTCATGGCATTGGGATGGCCCGGGTGCCGGATCGAACCATCGAGTACGAGATCCGCCTCGGTGAACGGGATCGTATGCCCCCCGGGCAGCTCGAGCAGACCGGTCGCGGCGACCGCGGCGTGCAGCCGGGCCGGTAGCTGTGGGTCGACGGATTCCGGATCGGCGCCGTGGAGGCCGGCGATCACCGCGGTATCCGAGCCGTGCCCGCGACCGGTCGCGCCGAGCGAACCACACAGCAGGACGCGGATCCGGTGGATCCGCGCGAGATCCGCGGTCGGCCCGAGTCCGGCGACGAACATGCCCGCGGCCCGCATGGGTCCCACGGTGTGCGAACTCGACGGACCGATACCGATCGAGAACAGGTCGAACACGCTCACGGTCACGGTCCGGCGGCTCCTTCCTATTGCGCTTTGTCTCACCGTCGCCCATTATTACGGTCCTGACCGAAATAGTCCATCCGAAGAAGGGCCGATTGATGTTCGCGGATGAGAAGGAGCTCGAGCGGGAGCTCGGCCGGCCGGGTGCGGGGCTGGTCGCCGAAGCCGCCACCTGGGAGGGCGACGTGATCGTCCTGGGTGCGGGCGGAAAAATAGGGACAGGTGTCGCCACCATGGCGCGTCGCGCCCTGGACGAGGCAGGGCGCAAGGACGTGCGGGTGCTGGCCGCGTCGCGCTGGACCGATGAGGGGTCCAGGGCGCGAATCAAAGCGACCGGAGTAGATACGGTCACGACCGATTTATCGGATCCGGCAGTGGTGGACGCGCTTCCGGACGCGAGCAACGTGGTCCTCCTGGTCGGCGCGAAATTCGGGACCGCCACCAACACCGACGAAGCCTGGATGACCAACACCGTGCTGCCCGCCTACGTCGCGCGCCGGTACGCACACTCCCGGATCACCGCGTTGTCGACCGGTAATGTCTATCCGCTGAGCTCCCCGATGACGGGGGGTCCGGTGGAGACCCACGACACCGGACCGGTCGGCGAGTACGCCATCACGTGCCGGGGCCGGGAACAGGTTTTCACCCACGGCGCCCGCACCCGGGGCACCCGGGTCGCGCTGGTCCGGCTCAACTACGCGTGCGAACCGCGCTACGGCGTGGTCTCCGATATCGCGCGCCGGGTGCACGCGGGCGAGCCGGTCGACCTGTCGATCGGTGCCGTGAACGTGGTGTGGCAGCGATACACCAACGAAGTCGTGCTGCGTACGCTCGGTCACGCCGACACGAGCCCCTTCCTGCTCAACCTGACCGGCCCCGAGACCGCATCGGTGCGCGGCATCGCCACCCGGCTCGGCGAAGAACTCGGCGTCACGCCGGTCTTCACCGGAGTGGAAGGAGAGACGAGCCTGCTCAGCAATGCCGCCAAATGCCACACCCTCTTCGGCTATCCCGACCGCACCCTGGGCGAACTGATCCGGATGCAGGCCGCCTGGATCGGGGCGGGTGGGCAGCTGTGGAACAAGCCCACCAAGTTCGAGCGACGCGACGGGAAGTTCTGATGCGCGGGCAGTTATCCGCGGCCGAGTACGCCCTGCTGCATCGGGGCACCGTCGTCCCGGCCCACCCGCTCGCCCTCGACAGCAGCCGTCACCTCGACGAACGTCGTCAGCGCGCGCTCACCCGCTACTACGTGGACGCGGGTGCCGGCGGGCTCGCGGTCGGCGTGCACACCACGCAGTTCGAGATCCGCCGTCCCGAGATCGGCCTGCTCCGACCGGTTCTCGAACTCGCGGCGGCCGAACTCGACGCACGGGTCGGCGACCGCCCGTTCCTGCGCATCGCCGGTGTCGCCGGGCCCACCGGCCAGGCCGTGGCCGAGGCGGAACTGGCCCGTGAACTCGGATACGGCGCGGTACTCGTCTCCCCCGGCGGCCTCGCCGACCGGGACCTCGATTATCTGCTCGACCGCTCCGCCGCCGTCGGCGAGATTCTGCCGGTGATCGGATTCTATCTCCAGGAAGCGGTCGGCGGCCGCTACCTGCCGCGGGAATACTGGCGGCGGCTGGCCGACCAGGAATCCACCGTCGCGGTGAAGGCGGCCCCGTTCGACCGCTACCGCACACTCGAGCTGGTTCAGGGCATCGTCGACTCCGGGCGCGGTGATCAGGTCGCCCTGTATACCGGAAACGACGACAATATCGTCGCCGACCTGCTGACTCCCTACGGCCTGCCCGGCCCGGACGGCCCGGTGTCCCGGCGTTTCGTCGGCGGTCTGCTCGGACACTGGGCGGTGTGGACCCGGGCCGCGGTCCGGCTACACGAACTGGTCGCGCAGGCGTGGGCGGGCGACGAGTCGGCGCGGACCCGGGCGCTGTCGCTGGCGGCGGCGGTCACCGACGCCAATGCCGCGGTATTCGATGTACGCAACAACTTCGCCGGGGTGATCGCGGGGGTACACGAAGTGCTCCGGCGCCAAGGGCTGCTCGCGGGCACCTGGTGCCTCGACCCCGGCGAAGGTCTCTCCGACGGCCAGGCCGCCGAACTCACCCGAATCTCCGACGCGTACGAATGATGTCGAGGACAGCGACGAATGGCAGCAGTCGGAGAAGGTGAAGACTCCGCTGCTGGAACTGTTCAAGGGCCGGTCCGGGCGCGACTTCCTGCAGGTGTTCGTGCTGACCACCGGTTTGTGGTTCACCAGCTATATGCTCACCACCGTCCTGCCCGGCCTGATGAAGAGCGAAGCCGAACTCAGCCCGAACGCCACCACGCTGGCGCTGGTCATCGCGAACGCGATCGTGGTGGCGGTGTACATGGGCAGCGGTCTGCTCTCGCAGAAGGTGGGCCGGCGGCCGATGCTCATCGCGGGCGGGTTGCTGTGCCTGTTCGTCGCGCCCGTGCCGTACACCTTCATCGCCTCCGGGAACGTGCACAGCTTCGGCACGGTCCTGCTGCTGCTGATCTCGGTGACGGTCCTGATCAGCGTGCCGTGGGGCTGTCTGACCACCTACCTGACCGAGCGGTTCACTCTCGGCGTCCGGGCCTCGGGATATGGACTCGGCTATTCGCTCGGGATGGTGATCCCCGCCTTCTACGCCTATATCCAGAGCGGACTGTCGGCCTTCATGCCGCTGCCGTACACGGCGGTGGCGCTGCTGTGTTTCGGTGGACTCCTGACCGTCGTGGGTGCCGTGCTCAGTCCGGAGACGCGGGACGTCGAGATGAAGTGAGGGAGATCGTATGCGCATCGGTTTCGCCGGAGTGGCCCATTCACATCCCTTCAGCGACGCGCGCAACGCGCGGACACTCGGGGTGGACGAACTGACCGTCTGGGATCCCGACGACCACTCCCGGCGCGCAGACTTCGCCCGGGAGTGGCAGGCGACCACATACGAGAGCCTGGCAGACCTGCTGGACCGGGAACCGGATGCCGTGATCGTGACACCGCGGCCATATCGGATCGCCCCGGTGGTGGCGGCGGTGCTCGACCGCGGTATCGCCTGCTTTCTCAACAAGGTCCCGGCGGCCGATATGGCCGGACTGGACGCGCTGGACGCCGCGGTCGGCGACCGGGCCGGGCGGTTCTTCACCAGTTCGGTGCTCAGATTCGCACCCGGTATCCGGGCGCTGGCCGCGGAACTCGCCGGCGCGGAACCGATCGCCGCGCATATCTCGGTGCGGCACGGCATCGATGCGTTCACCACCGCCGCCCGCCGCTGGCAGGACGACCCGGCCGACGGGGGCGGTACCGCCGTATCGATGGGATTGCACGCGTGGGAATTACTGGACTCGGTCCTGGGGCGGGAGGTGACGCCGCTGGGCGGGGTGACCGCCCGGATCCCGGACAGCGCCACGATCTCGGAGAACACCGTCGCGCTGCACGCCGTCGCGGCCGGCGGAGTCCCGGTGACCGTGGATATCGTCGGGGCGGGCACCGGGGAGTGCTACGAGGTGGTGGTGCACACCGAGGCCGGGATCCGGCGGGTATCGCTGGGGCAGGCGGACGATCTCGGCTATCTCGACTGTCTCCGGGCGGTGCTGGCCATGGCCGACGGCGCGCCACCGCCGGTGCCGTGGGCGCGCAGCCGGGCGGTGGTGCGGACCACGCTCACGGCGGCTCAGTTGGCGCGCACCGGCGACTGAACGGTCGTGAGCGCCCGGTGGACGCCCAGGACCCGCTCCCGCTCGTCGTCCGGGAGCGCCGGCGCGTAGGGATCGGTGAGCAATTCGCCGGGCAGCGATCCCTCGGCTCCGGCGATCCAGGCCATGCGCTGCACGTACCCGTCCATCGGCTCCCGGAATGTCGCGGCGGCGAGGGCATCGAGCCGCCGGGTGGCCGCCAGGAACGCGGGCAGATCGTTGCCGGTGAAGGTGTCGAGTACCGCGCGAGTGATACCCACCGCGGCCGCGGCGATCCCCACGAGTGCGGCCTCGGCACCCCAGGTGAGCGAGGCGCCGAACATCCGGTCTTCGCCGGTGACGGCGAGTTTGCCGTGCTCGCGGACCAGCGCGATCCGGTCCTGGCAGGCGATCGCGTCGGACAGCCGGGCGAGTTTCACCGCGGCCACCGCCGGATGGGTGACGACGGCGGCGAAGACATCATCGGGATACGGCGCGGTGTAGAGGTCGAAACCGATCAGCGGCAGCCCGCCCGCTTCCCACAGCCGGTCGAGGTGGCGCCGCACCGATCCGGCGTCGCCCGGTGCGGGGAACACCAGCACCGCTTCGGCACCGGCCGCCGCCGCCACTCGGACCTCCTCGGCGGTCACCGCACCGGCGACGGTCGCGGCGCCCGCCCGGCGGGCCGCGCCGATCAGTTCCATACGCACCCCGGCGGACAGATAGGGGCCGCGACCGGTGTGCGCGGCGATGGCCAGCCCGTCGGCTCCGGCATCGACGAGCGCGCGGAAATAACTTTCCGCGAATTCGGGTCGTGCCCGGCCCGCGGAATCGAACGGCGTGGCGGGTGCCGCGTACAGGCGACCACGTGCTCCGGCGGCCCAGTCGCGTGCTTGTCCGAACCACTCCATGCCGCCAACCCTATCCACACCGGACCGATCGTCCCCGAACAGGAGTGACCGATGACCGTTTCGATTGCCGATGCGATCCTGTTGCGTCGCGAGCTGCACCGCAACCCGGAGGTCGGGCTCGACCTGCCGTGGACCCAGGCGCGCATCCTGCGCGCGCTCGACGGACTCGATCTGGAGGTGTCCACCGGGACCGCCACCACCTCGGTCACGGCAGTCCTGCGTGGCGGCGCGGTCTCCGGCGGCCGGCGTCCGGTGGTCCTGATCCGGTCGGATATGGACGCGCTCCCGGTCACCGAGTCGACCGGCTTGGACTACGCCGCCGGCAACGGCGCCATGCATGCCTGCGGACACGATCTGCACATGGCCATGCTGGTGGGCGCCGCGCACCGGCTCATCGCCCGGCGCGACGAACTGGCCGGGGACGTGATCTTCGTCTTCCAGCCCGGCGAGGAGAACTGGGGTGGGGCGCTGGCGATGCTGGCCGAAGGCGTTCTGGACGCGGCGGGCCGTCCGGTCGACGCGGCACTGGGCCTCCATGTGTTCTCCTACGATCTGCCGCACGGAGTTTTCGGAATGCGCCGCGGTCCGATGATGTCGGGTTCGAACACGTTCACCGTCTCGTTCACCGGTAGCGGTGGGCACGGTTCGGCACCGCAGACCGCCCGCGATCCGATCGTCGCCGCCGCGGAGTTCGTTTCCGCGCTCCAGACGGCGATCACCCGCACCTTCGGGATGCTGACCCCCGTCGTGGCCACGGTCGGGCAGATCAGCGGTGGTCACAGCGGAAATGTCATTCCGGATATCGCGCGACTCAGCGGTACGGCCCGCGCGTTCACCGCGGCGGATTCGGCCCGGCTGCGGGCCCTGATCACCCGGGTGGCCGACGGCGTGGCCGCCACCCACGGAGTCGAGGCGGCCACCGAACTGACCGAGGTCGCAATTCCGACGGTCAGCGCGGCGGCCGAGGCCGATTTCGCGATCACCGCGGCCCGGCGGCTGTTCGGCGAGTCCGGGGTCGAGGTCATGGAGAATCCATGTACCGCCTCCGAGGATTTCTCGTGGTTCCTCGATCGGGTACCCGGCGCATTCGTCCTGCTCGGGGCGTGCCCGCCCGGCCGTGACCCCGCCACGGCACCGTCGAACCATTCACCGTTCGCAGTGTTCGACGATGCCGTGATCGAACGCGGGATCCGCTTGGAAACCGAATGGGCGATCGCCCGGCTGGACACGCTCGCCACCGGCTCGCCCGGCAGCGGCCGCGCATAACGTTCGGGGCGGGAGGCCGGTAAGCCCACCGCGGGGATCCGGCGGCGCGCATGCGCAGCGGCACAGCCCCGGTGTATCGACGCCGCCGCGCGGACAGGTCGGCGGCGAGCCCGGCGAATCGACGCTCCGCCGGGGCGGCGAGCCCGGTGAAGTAGAGCCACTCGGACTCTATTGGGCCGGTGTCACACGGATCTATGCTGCAGAAGTGGCCGTTGTCGGCGTCGTCAAGCGACTGCTGGTAGGGCCCGCGTTACGTACCGAGCGCGAGCGGGGTCAATTGCTGCCCAAATGGGTGGCCCTGCCGGTGTTCTGCTCGGATCCGATCTCATCGGTGGCCTACGCCACCGAGCAGATCCTGCTGATAGTCGGTCTCGGCGGCGTCGCCTACCTGGAACTGGCCGCACCCGTGTCGGTGGCGGTCGGGGTACTGCTGGCCGTGGTCGTACTCTCCTACCGGCAGACGTGCCATGCCTATCCCGGTGGCGGCGGGGCGTTCGTGGTCAGCATGGACAACCTCGGGGAGAAGGCCGCGCTGACCGCTGCCGCCGCCCTGCTGGTCGACTACGTGATGACCGTGACCGTGTCCGTGGTGGCCGGGGTTCTCGCCGTCACCTCACGTTTTCCGGCTCTGCAGCCGTATGCGGTCGAGCTCGCGGCCGGCGGTGTGCTCGTCCTGGCCGTGGCCAACCTCCGCGGGGTGAAGGAGAGCGGGAAGGTATTCGCCGTTCCCACCTATACATTCATCGCGCTGGTCTTCCTGCTTCTCGCCACCGCGGCCGCGCGGGACGTTCTCGGCGTCGGAATCCCGCTCGCGTCGGGGGCCGGTGAGCAGCTGATCGCGCGCGAACCGACCGGCGGATACCTGACCGTATTGTTGGCGTTGCGGGCATTCGCGTCGGGCTGCACCGCCCTGACCGGTGTCGAAGCGATCAGCAACGGCATCCCGTCCTTCCGCCCACCCCGGGCCCGCAATGCGGCCACCACCTTGACGATCATGGGTGCGCTGGCGATCGCCATGTTCACCGGACTCACCGTACTGGCTCTGAAAATGCACGCCCGGGCCTATCCCGACGGCTTCCCGTCGGTGATCAGCCAGCTCGGTGCCGGAATCTGGGGACCGAATTCGATCGCGTTCCTGGTCTTCCAGCTCTCGACCGCGGCAATACTCATCCTGGCCGCCAACACCGCATTCAACGGATTCCCGGTCCTGGCCTCGATCCTGGCCCGGAACCGGTACCTGCCGCGGCAGCTGTACCACCGCGGTGACCGGCTCGTCTATTCCAACGGCGTGCTGCTACTCGCGGGCTTCGCGGTCGTGTTGATCATCGGTTTCGACGCCAATATCGACAAACTGATCCAGCTCTACATCATCGGGGTGTTCACCTCGTTCACGCTGAGCCAGACCGGTATGGTCCGCCGCTGGCAACGCCTCCTCGCGCAAACCGCCGAACCGGCGACCCGCGCCCGCATGCGCCGGTCGCAACTGATCAACCTCACCGGCGCGGTGACCACCGGACTCGTCCTGATCATCGTGGTCCGCTACAAGTTCGCCGGCGGCGCCTACCTGGCGATCATCGCCATGGTGGTGCTGTACGCGATGATGAAGGCGATCAGCGTGCACTACCGCCGGGTCGGTGCGACGATGTCGGTGCCCGAGCACGCCGAACTCGTCCAGCCCAGCCGCAACCATGCGATCGTGCTGGTCTCCCACGTCAACCAACCGACCGTATTCGCCCTCGGCTACGCGAAGCTGACCCGTCCCGACCGGATCACCGCGCTGTCGGTCGCCATCGACGAGCCCGAGGCCCGTCGGCTCCGCGACACCTGGGAGCGGCACCACTTCGACATCCCGTTGACGATCGTCGAATCGCCCTATCGGGAGATCACTCGACCGATTCTCGGGTATATCCGCCGGCTACGCCGCGGTTACCCGCGCGATGTCGTGACCGTGGTGATCCCCGAGCACGTCGCCGGACACTGGTGGGAACAGCTACTGCACAACCAGAGCGCGTTGCGGCTCAAAACCCGGCTGCATTTCGAACCCGGGGTCGTCGTCGCCAGTGTGCCCTACCAGCTACGGCCGTCCCTCGGCCCGGGGCCGCCGACCGGCACCGAACCCGGACAGCACCGGATATCCGGGCAGCAACGCCGATGACGAGCCGCAGCCGTACCGGTATCGGTACCGGTCGGTTCGCGCACCCGGGTCCGCTGCCGACGCCCCTCCCAACGGTGCGGCCGAAGTCGATTCCGACTGCGGAACCCGGTCCCGGACCGGCCACGCGCTCCACGGCCCGGACGGCTGCTCAGTAGACGGCGACGAAGTCCGCGACGAGCCGGTTGAACTCCTCGGCGTGCTCGATCATCACCCAGTGCCCGCAGCGGTTGAGCAGTACCGCCCGGCTGTCGGGGATATGCGCCAGCAGCAAGAGCGTGTTCTCGTAGGACACCACCCGGTCGTCCTTGCCGTGGATCAGCAGTGCGGGGGGCGGCGATGCCGGCGAGTTCCGACCGGTCGACCCACACCGGGATCGGCATCCCCGCGGCGAGACCCGCCGCATAGTTGCGCAGATGCTCGGGGCGGGCGAGTGCCGCGTCGGAACGGGCCTGTACCAGTTCGGGGGTGGCGAAGCGCGCCTTGTCGAAGGTCATCACCTCCACCAGACGACGCATATTCGCCGGGGACGGATCCTGATAGGCCTGAACAAGCACCTTCAGGCCCTCGGATGGGCCGTCGCCCGCCCCGAACAAGATCGGCGCATTACCGATCGGCGGACCCATCGTGACCAGGTGGCCGACCCGCTCCGGATGGTGGATCGCCAGTCGCGGCGAGGTGTGCCCACCCATCGAATTGCCGACGAAGGCCGCCTTCTCGATGCCCACCGCGTCCAGGAACTGAACTGCCGCGCCGAGATGATCGAGCTTGCCGAGGCAGGCGACGCGTACTGCCCGGCGAGTAGCCACTCGCCGGGCAGTGCGCCGGAACGGGCCGGTCCTCGACCCGAGTGATGAATCGGGCGCGGGCCCGCTCACACTCGGCCGCGGGCCGGGTGATCTCTCATCGCCGTGCGGCCGCCACAGATGATCTCGGCCGGCGCACTCAGGAGATCTTGCGGCGGTAGGTGGTCATGGCGAAGAGATAGGCGACGACCAGGATGCCGACGCACCAGCCGAGGGCGATCCAGATATCGTTGCCGACCGGCTGCTCGGAGAACAGGGCGCGGATGGCGTCGATGATGGAGGTCACCGGCTGGTTCTCGGCGAAGGCGCGAAGCGGGCCCGGCATGGTGTCGGTGGGCACGAACGCGGAGCTGATGAACGGCAGGAAGATCAGCGGGTAGGAGAACGCGCTCGCGCCGTCCGGGGTCTTCGCGGACAGGCCCGGAATGACCGCGATCCAGGTCAGCGCCAGCGTGAACAGGACCAGGATCCCGGTCACCGACAACCACGAAAGCAGTCCGGCGCCGGAGCGGAAACCCATGAGCAGGGCGACGAGCACGACGACCACGACAGAGATCAGGTTGGCGACCAGCGAGGTCAGTACATGCGCCCACAGAACAGACGATCGTGCGATCGGCATCGACTGGAATCGCTCGAAGATGCCACTCTTCATATCGAGAAACAGCCGGAACGCGGTGTAGGAGATTCCCGATGCGATCGTGATGAGCAGGATGCCGGGAAGCAGATATTGGACATACGAATCCGATCCCGAGTCGATCGCGCCGCCGAAGACGTAGACGAACAGCAGCATGAACGCGATCGGCATGATCGTGGTCGTGATGATGGTGTCCACGCTACGCGTGATATGACGCAGGGATCGTCCCAATAGCAGAGTGGTGTCGGCGAAGAAATGCGTGGTCATCATATTTCCTTATGTGGTGCGAACCGCGCCGCGGTCATTGCCCGGAGTGCCCTTGTCGGCATCGTCTCCGACGAGAGCGAAGAAGATGTCCTCGAGGCTCGGCTGTTTCTCGATGTATTCGACTTCGGCAGGTGGGAGTAGCTGTTTGAGCTCGGCGAGAGTTCCGTCGACGATGATCCGGCCGCGGTGCAGAATCGCGATCCGGTCGGCGAGTTGTTCGGCCTCGTCCAGGTATTGCGTGGTGAGCAGCACCGTCGTGCCGTGCTCGGCGAGTTCCTTCACCGCGTCCCACACCTCGATGCGCGCCTGGGGGTCGAGCCCGGTCGTGGGCTCGTCGAGGAAGATCACCGGCGGGTTCCCGATGAGGCTCATGGCGATATCGAGGCGACGGCGCATACCACCGGAATATGTGGATACCTTCCGCGTGGCCGCGTCGGTCAGCGAGAAGCGCTCGAGCAGGTCGTCGGCGACGGTGGCCGCGTTCTTCAAGTGCCGCAATTTCGCGATCAGCACGAGATTCTCCCGGCCGCTGAGAATTTCGTCGACGGCGGCGAACTGACCGGTGAGGCTGATGGACTCCCGTACATCACCTGGTTGGATGGCGACATCGAAGCCGTTGACACCGGCCGTTCCCGCGTCGGCTCCGAGCAGGGTGGACAGGATCCGCACGATCGTGGTCTTGCCGGCCCCGTTCGAGCCGAGCAGCGCGAAGATGCTGCCCCGCTCGACGTCGAAGTCCACGCCGCGCAGCACCTCCGTCTTGCCGTAGGACTTCTCCAGGCCCCGCACACGGATCGCCGGAGCTTGCTGTGTCGTCATCGAAAGGTCCTACTTTCCTTCTGTGGCGGCGCGGTCGATGGCGGTGTTCAGCCGAGCCCGTTCCCGATTGAGCCAGGATTCCTCCTGGTAGTTCCGCGCGAAGGTCTCGATGAACCCCACCGGGTCGGCTCCGACGACCTCGCGGATCGGGATTTCATCGGCCGCGCTCTGCTCGAACAGATCGAGGAGGTCGTCGAACATGGCCACGCCGCCACCTCCCGCGCCGCCGTACATCACGTACCGCTCGAAAGCCTCGACCGCGGTGCGGTAATTCGCGGGCAGCTGCTTGGATCGCGTCTTGTACTGCCGCCACCGCTTCTTGTCGTCCAGGTCGCCGATCACTCTCGAGGCGAGATCCGATATGTCCATGGCTATTTGCCTTCCTTTACACGGAGCTGTTCGATACGTTCGGCGAGGAAGCTCCACGTCCTCCAGAACTCGTCGAGATAATCCCGTCCTGCGGCGTTCAGGGAATACACCTTGCGCGGGGGACCCTTCTCCGAGGGAACCTTTTCGACATCCACGAATCCGCGCTTTTCGATCCTGACGAGCAGGGCGTAGACGGTGCCTTCGGCGATATCGGAGAAACCCTGCTCCCGCAGCCATGCGGTGATCTCGTAGCCGTACGCGGGACGGCCGAGCAGAATCGCCAGCACGATGCCCTCCAGCGTTCCCTTGAGCATCTCCGTCTCCTGTTTGCCCATGAACACTCCTCCAGATACTCAGTGTCACTGACTACCACTAGATAGTATCACCGAGTAGTAGTGCCGCAAGCCCTCTCGACCGGCGCACGAGCAGCCGGTCGAACCGGCCGAGAGGCGGGCATGTCCGCGCCGGTCGGCGCAACCCGAGCGATCGACTCCGGCACACCAACAGGCTGATCATAAGTAGATGTATACGTACACGCCCGCAACCGAATATACGTATAGGTGCACGTATACACAAGCCCCAGGTTGCGAAGCACTCCCTTGCTCGTCCGCGGCAGATCGCGCGACGTCCCGGCTCCCGCGGCGCTGTCCGGCGCGGGGTGGCGACGCTGCCGCGCTTGTCGACACGGAGACCAGCAACGTCACCGTCGGCGCGGCCGCGGTGTCCGGTCCGCGGTCTCGATGATCGAGAACGGTCCGTCACCTGACCGCCGCGGCGATCTAGCTTTCTACTCGTGACCGGCACACGCACTTTCCCGCACCTGCTCGCCCCCGGGACGATCGGCCCGATGTCCCTACCCAACCGCGTGGTCATGCCGGCGATGGATATGAACCTCTGCGAGGACGGCGAGATAGAGCAGGGAGATATCGACCATTTCACCGCCCGGGCGGCCGGCGGGACCGGCTTGATCATCACCGGAGCCTGCGCGGTCGCCTACCCGATCGGGTGCGCGAGCACCAAGGAACCCGGTCTCTCCGAGGACCGGTTCGTCCCCGGGCTGAAAGCTCTGGCCGACGCCGTCCACGCCGCGGGCAGCAAGCTGTGCGTGCAGATGACCCACCACGGCAAGATCGCGCGGATCGACACCGTCCAGGGCCGGCCACTGCTGGTTCCGTCGGTGCCCACCGGCCCCGCCGACCTGTCCGCTCTGGCGGACAACACCCCCGAGGAGCTGCGGAAGCTGGGGGCCGTCACCGGCGGTAGGCAGGGCACGTATCACGAGGCGACGAAGGACGATATCGACTGGCTGGTGCGCTGCTTCGCCGCGGCCGCCGCGCGGGTGCGGGACGCCGGCGCGGACGCCGTCGAGATCCACGTCGCGCACGGTTATGTACTCGGCGGCTTCCTGAGCCGGGCGGACAACAGGCGCACCGACGAATACGGCGGATCCCTCGAGAACCGGGCGCGAGCGGCGGTGGAGGTAATCCGCGCGGTCGCGGCGGAGGTCGGCGATTCCCTCGCCGTCCTGGTACGCGTCGCGGGGCGCGAATTCGGCGAGGAAGGCGCGCTGACCACCGAGGAGGCCGTGGCGGCCGCGGTACTGTTCGAGGCGGCGGGTGCCGATGCCCTGCACATCACCGGGTGGGGTCGCAACCCGTTCGCCAACTTCACCGACGGTCCCCTGCCGGAGGAGATCGGCGCCTATACCGGGCCGGCGGCCGCGGTGAAGAAGGCCGTGCGGATCCCGGTGATCGCCGTCGGCCGGATGCTCCCGGAGGTCGGCGAGAAGGCGATCGCCGACGGCGCGGCGGACTTCGTGGCGATGGGCCGGCAGCTGCTCGCCGACCCGGATCTGGTGAACAAGCTGCGCGCGGGAAGCCCGCAGCGGATTCGCCCCTGCATCAATTGCTATGTGTGCGTGCAGGAGAACTTCTGGGACGACACTCCCCTCTGCGCGGTGAACCCCGCGCTGGGCGATGAATCGCTGCTTCCACTGGCGCGCGCCGACATCCGTAAGCATGTCGTCGTCGTCGGCGCGGGCCCGGGCGGACTCGAGGCCGCGCGCGTGGCCGCCGAACGTGGGCACCGGGTCACGGTGCTGGAGAAGTCGGATCGGCTCGGCGGCACCCTCTGGTTCTCCGCCCTCACCACCCCCGACAACCAGCGACTGCTGAAGTGGCTGACCGTTCAGGTCGAGCGCCCGGACATCGATATCCGCTTGAACTCCGAAGCCACCGAATCGTCGATCGCGGCGCTGCACCCGGACGCGGTGATCGTCGCCACCGGGGCGGTGCGCGGGCGTCCGGCGATTCCCGGTGGCGACCTACCGCACGTGCACACCGGCGATACCCTGCGCGCTGTGATGACCGGGTCCGGGGACGTCGCGCAGGTGCCGTGGCTGTTGCGGACCATCGCCGCACTGGGCAAACTCTCCGGCATCACCAGGAGCCCGGCCGCGATCCGCGCCGTGACCCGCAGATACCTCCCGATCGGCAAGAACGTCGTGGTGATCGGTGGATCCCTCGTCGGATTGGAACTCGCGGAGTTCCTCGCCGAACGCGGACGGAACGTGACATTGCTCGAGGAGGGCCGGCAACTCGGCGTGCCGATGGCGATGCCGCGGCGATGGACTGCCGTGCGCCACGCGGGTGAGGTGGGCGTACACCTGCATCGCGGTGCCACGGTGCTGCGGATCACCGAAACGCACGTCGAGTTCCGTCTCGGGGACCGGGTGACGACCGCACCGGCGGATATGGTGGTCGTCGCCTCCGACGTTTCGGCGCGCGCGCGGCTGGCCGAGGCACTGGTGGGGACGGTTCCCGAGATTCACGTGGTGGGGGACGCCGCGAAGGTCGATTACATTCAGGGTGCGATTCATACGGCGTGGAAAGTCGCGACGCGATTGTGAATTCCGGCGACCCGTTCGATCAGGGTGACCGCGCACCGCGGCCTTGATTCACCCCGTCCTTCGGAAAACTTCGTCATGCCTGTCGCCGGAACGAATGTATCGGCCGTTCCGCGCTCCGACGCGACAACGGCGACGGACTCGCCCTGATCGCAGCGGCTGGTCGAACTGCCCGGAGTCCACTGGCGCAGCGCGTGATTCCGTCGCCGATCACCTCCTTCGCCGCGCCGACGAGCCGCGGCGATCGCACGGCACCCGAGTCTTCGGCGGCACCGGCGCCGTCGGCCGGAAGCGTCGCCATCACCGCTGATCAACCGGTCCCCCGGCGACTCCCGCACAACGAGACCACACCCCTGCTGTGCTGTGCGTCACTCTAGCGTGTGCCGACGTGGCGGAGGCTCCCTCTGTTTCACGAAGGCTCTCTGGAGGAATTCCATGACGACATTCCCTGATCCTGTGGCCCCGGTCGATCCGGCCCCCACATCCGGACGCTTCGCCAGAAAGCGTTCCGCGGGAACGATCATCACCATTCTGGTACTGGTCGAGATCATCAGCGCATTCGAATCGTCGATGGTATTCGCCGCGATTCCGACACTCATCCGCGAATTCGACAGTGATGCCGGTACGGTCGGCTGGACGGTCACCGCGTTCCTTCTGGTCGCGGCGGCCGCGGCGGCCGTATGCGGCCGTATCGGTGATCTGTACGGGCGCGAGCGGGTTCTCGTGGTGATCCTCGCTGCCACTGTGGCCGGTTCCCTGATCAGCGCGCTCGGCGACAGTATCGGCACCATCATCCTCGGCCGCGCGGTCCAGGGTCTGGCCGGCGCCATTCTCCCCCTGTGTGTCGGGCTGGCCCGTGAACACCTGCCCAAGGCGAAGATTCCGGTCGCCGTGGCCGTGATCTCCGGAACCGCGATCGCCGCGGGCGCCGCTGCGGCCTATATAGCCGGCCTGATGATCGATTACGCCAGCTGGCATATGATCTTCGTCGTCGCGGCGGTGTACGCGGCATGCATGCTCGCACTGGTGTTGTTCGCACTGCCCTGGCGGCCGCCCACCGGGACGACGCAGAAGATCGACTATCTGGGCACCCTCGTCTTCGCACCGGCCATCGCGGCAATCCTGCTGGGTATGAACAAGATCAGCGCCTGGGGCTGGACCGACGGCAAGACCCTCGGCCTGATTCTCGGCGGGCTCGTCGCCCTGCTGCTGTGGGTGCGCTGGGAACTGCGGGTGGAGGATCCGATCGTCGATGTCCGGATGCTCACCGATCGCCATCTCGCGTTGACGATGCTCGCCACCGTGACGCTGGCGGCGGGCCCCTTCGGTATCGGCAACATGATCAACGCGCTGATCCTGCAATCCCCGCAGGACGGACCGTTCGGCATCGGGATGTCCCCCTCCGACGCCGGTTTGCTGACCTTCGCCGGTGCGATGTTCGGTTTCGCCTTCACCCCGCTCAGCGGCCGGCTCACCCGCACCGTGGGATCCCGGATATCGCTGCTGATCGGCGGCCTGAGCTATGCGGTGGGTTGCGTCCTCACCTACGTTTCCCACCACTCGATGCTCGGGATGTTCGTTGTGCTGGTATGTGTCTCGGTCGGTGCCTCGTTCGCGTACACCGCCCTGCAGAACCTCATCGTCGAAACCGTGGCGGTGGAGAACACCAGTGAGGTCGCGGGGCTCAATGCCGTCGTTCGCACCGCCGGGCAGGGCATCGGTACCTCGATCGCCGGTACGGTGCTGGCGGCGACCGCCGTCGCCGGGGTCGATACCGCAGTCGGTCTCGACGCCGTCGTGACGATCATGCTCGTCGGCACCGTACTCACGGTCGCTCTCTCGTTACTGATCCGACGCGGCACCGTCTACACCGCCTCGACCGGGACATAACCGATCCGGTGTTGCGCCCGAGGTCGCGAGGTTTCGGCCTCGCGCGCTGCCGACGCGGCGACCCGGGCCGAAAAGGCAGTGACCGTCCCACCGGCGCGGTGGGACGGTCACTGCCGATCTTCTTGGGGGTCAGCCGAGGCCGAACGGCAGGCCCCAAACGGTGACGACCTGTTTGGTGGTCTCCGTCTCCACCTCCACCTCGGTGAACGCCCTGGCCTGGGCGTAACCCGCGCAGCCGGAGAGACCGATTGTGCTGTTACGCCAGGTGACGCTGCCGCGTGTACCGGTGGTACGGCTGAACGGACGATGCGATTCGGATCCGAAGGCATCGGGGCCTTCGAGGTCGAGGAGATAGAACTTCGCCGCTCGACCGGGCCCGAGGCTCAGGTTGCCGCCGAGACTTCCGCCGACCGAGGGGTTGCGCCCGGCCCAGTCGGAGCTGTAGTTCGCACCGCTGTTGGCGCCGCCACCGGCGATATTCACCTGGCAGCCCACGATATAGCCGGGTTCGATCTTCACCGAACGGGCCGGCGCCGACAACTCGACCTCGGCGGTGGCGGAGACCCAGGCGTTGCGGTGTAGTGGCGTAGCGCCCATGGACGGGCTGATGGTGGCCGATTCACCGACGATCCGGACCCTGACCTCGGTACCGTCGCCGAGTGTTTCGGCGACCGCACCGCCCGGCAACGGAACGAAGGTATCGGCGGTGGCGATACCGGTATGCGTCAACCCGAGGGCTGCGCAGGCCACGAATGCGGTGCGGGCGATTTTCTTGTGATCGATCATTTTCGTAATACCTCTCCGGAGACGATTTCCGGCTCGACTGGGGATGGGGCGGCCGGTCCGGTTCAGCCGATACTGAACGGAGCTCCGTACAGGGTGGTCTTCGAATAGTGGTCGCCGATGATCTCGACCACCGTGTAGGACCGGGCCTGGGCATAGCCGCCGCAGCCCTGGATCTCGATTTCGAAATCCCGGTAGCCGAGGTGGTAGACACCCGGCCGGAGGATGTCTTTGAAGCCGATCTGCACGAATTCGACTTCGCCCGGACCGAGCTGTACCCCGACAGAGCCGCCCACTCCGCCGCCGTTGGTGCCGAGATTGCCGGCCAGCCCGGCGGTGATCGCCCGATCGCCGATGCTGACCTGGCAGCCGACCAGGTACCCGGTATTCACCTGGGAAGCGGCGTGGGTCGACGAGTTGTTGGTGCCCGGCCAGTCCGCAGGGGTGGAGTACGGCCCGGGACGCTCGACGGTGGGTGTGTCGGTCACCTCGGCGGTGACCGTGCCCGAAACCCACACCACCCGGCCGTCGCCGTTGGCGGCCATCGACGGTGATACGACAGCGTGTTCGCCGGTGCGGGTGACCGTCGCCCCGGGCGCGAACTCCCGTCCGTCCGGCAGCGGAACGAAGGTATCGGCATGGGCGACCCCGGTGATCAGCAGGCCGGCGACGGCCGTACATACCGCGCCGGTCCCGGTGCGGCGTACAGCGCTGCGCAGGCCGCCGGTAGGCGCCGGGTTCGGAACTGTTGATTTCATGGGTGATCCTCATCTCGATCGAACGTGGCCCGCCGGCCGGACGTCGGCCGCCCGGCCGGGCATCGCCACAGGAACGGCGGTCGCGGCGGTCCTCCGGGGGACCACCGTCTTGTTCCAGGGAGGCGGCACAGCTCGCACTCGAAGACCGGCGGACCCGAGTGGTGCGGAGAGCCGAACGCCGCCCGGGGCCGGCATTTCTGTGCCCGCCGTCACAGGGTGTACACAGTCGGCGGCGCAGTCCTGCCGCATCTCACTCATCGAGAGCAGGACCGGAGCACCGGCCGGCAACACTCGACGCCGTCGGCGACGGTGGCCGTGCACCGAGCGGTGCGACCGCCGTCACACGCGCCGTATCCGCGCTTTGCCGACGGACCGTGGTCCCGGCCATCGAGACCAGCGCGCCGGCAGGCAGTACTCGACGGCGAATATGAGCCGATCGGTCCCTGACACCGTCTACGACAGGAGCGCTGTGAAACTGCAGAACAAGGTCGCCATCGTCACCGGCGGAGCCGGCGGGATCGGCCGTGCGATCACCTCCGTGTTCGTCCGGGAAGGAGCCGATGTCCTCTTTGCCGATATCGACACCGAACGCGGTGCCGCGCTCGAGGCCGAACTCGGTGCGCGGTCACGGTTCCTGCCCATCGACATCGCGCAGCCGACCGCCGCGGCCTCGATCCGCGATGCCGCGGTCTCCGCCTTCGGTGCCGTCGACATACTGGTCAACAATGCGCACGCCTCCCGGCAAGCCCTGTTGGTGGACACCACAACCGAGATGTTCGACCTGTCGTTGCGCACCGGTTTCTTCCCGACCGTGCAGCTCATGCAGGCCTGCTACGAGGAGTTGAAGAAGTCCCGGGGTGTGGTCGTCAACTTCGCTTCCGGCTCGGGACTCGAGGGGATGCCGCGGCAGACCTCGTACGTGGCGGCCAAGGAGGCGATCCGCGGCGTGAGCCGGGTCGCGGCCAACGAATGGGCGCCCGACGGTATCCGGGTGAACGTGGTCTGCCCGTTCGCCGCCACCGAAGGGGTGAATGCCTGGGCGGCACAACATCCGGATCAGGCGGCCGCGGCCGTATCGAAGGTACCGCTGGCGCGAATCGGCGACCCCGAAACCGATATAGCCCCGATCGTGGTGTTCCTGGCCTCCGAAGAGTCCCGGTACATGACCGGACAGACCGTGATGGCCGACGGTGGCATGATCCAGCTGCGCTGACCGGGCAGCCGCATCACGCGAACAGGGTCAGACGAGGTTGTCTTCCACCGGCAGCCCGAGCGCGCCCCGGCCGTACAGGGCGAGAGCGCGTTCGGGCTCGTTGGCGACGTGCGCACTGCCGGCGTGCGCGTCCCGCCAGGCCCGCTCGATCGGGTTTCCGCGGCTCAGTGAGTTACCCCCGGCCGTCTTGAACAGGAGATCGATCGCCTCCAGGCTGCGTTCGCCGGCCCGCACCTGATCGCGGCGCGACCGTAGGCGCATCCAGGTCGGCAGCTCCGCGCCGGCCCGGGCCAGGTCCCACAGATCGCCGAGGTTGCGCTCCAGCTGGAGGGTGGCCGCGTCGACCTCCGACGCGGCCCGGGCCACTGCCACCTGGGCGAACGGGTCTTCGGCGAAACGGGCGCCGCCGAGGCTGAGCCGCACTCGTTCGCGCATCTCGCCCAGATACGATCCGTAACAGCCGGCCACGATACCCACGATCGGGACCGTGACGGCATAGGTGAAGATCGTGGCGAACGGCAACCGATAGAGCGGCCCCGTGTTGACCTTCTGCCCTGGCCCGCGCAGCTGCGCGGTCTCGTAGTTGCGCACCACCCGATGGGCGGGGACAAACGCTCTGTCCACCGTGATCCCGTTGCTCGCCGTACCGCGCATTCCGACCACGTCCCAGACGTCGTGAACGCTGTAGTCCGCCTCCGGAACCAGCGCGGTCATGAAGTCGACCGGACGGCCCTCGGCCCCGAAGAGCAGCCCGCCGAGCAGGGCCCACGAAGGGTGGTCACAACCCGACGAGAACTTCCAGTGACCGGTGAGCTCATACCCGCCGTCCACCGGCACCAGCTGCCCCGTCGGCGCGTACGCCGAGGACACCAGCACCGAGTTGTCGGCACCCCAGACCTCGTCCTGGGCACGCTGATCGAACAGCGCGAGATGCCACAGATGCACCCCCAGCACCGCCGTCAGCCACCCGGTGGAGCCGCATACTCCCGAGATCTCGCGCACGATCCGGTAGAACTCGACCGGGTCGCCCTCGGCCCCGCCGTATCGCCGGGGCTGCAGCATCGCCAGCACACCCGTACTCTGCAGTTCATCGATGCTGCGGCGGGGGACGTGTCCCGTTTCGTCGACCCGGCGCGCCCGCGCGGCGAGCACCGGCAACAGCTCGCGCACCGCGTGCCGGACATGATCGGTCATCGGGAACTCCTGAGGATTCGGCCGGTCGCGGCGATCGTAGGCGGAGGTGTTCGCCGGGATGCTCGACGAGGTCTCGTCCAGCGGGACCCGGCAGGTCCGTCCGGCCGTGTTGTCCGCGAAGTAGGCAGACCCCTAGAGCCACTGTCCGGATTGAACCGCCAGCAAACGGTCGAGCGCCTCGGCCGACCATCTGGTTTCCGGTTGTGGCGCAGTCCCGCGGTCGCGGCGCGCCATACCGGATTCGGGATACAGAAGCCGCGCGACCTCGCGGGCCGCACGGGCGACCAGCGGGGCGACCCGCTCGAGCTGCGCGGTGTGGGCGTCACCGCACAGCGAGATACCCGCCACCGGACCATCGACCCCGCGGACCGCCACACCCACACACGCGACGCCCCGCACCGATTCACCGCGTTCGAACGCCACGCCGCGGCGCTGGCGGATGCGATCGAGTTCCTGGTGCAGGGTCACCAGATCGGCGATGGTGCGTTCGGTGCACCGGTTCAACCGGCGTTGATAGAGCGCGTCGACATTCTCCGGATCCATCCATGCCAACATCGCTTTGCCACCCGCGGTCGAGTACGCCGGGCCGCGGCCACCCACCCGGGACGGGAGCGAAGCGGCGAACCGGCCGCCGACTTTGTCCAGGCAGACGGTTTCACCACCGTCGAGGACCGAAAGATGTACGACCATCGCGGTGCGCAGATGCAGCTCGTGCAGCAACGGCGCGGCGGCCGCGCGGATCTGGGCGTGCCCCCCGTCGCCACCACCGAGTCCGAGTGCCCGCCGTCCCAGCCGATAGCCGACCGAGGCGTGTTCGACCCAGTGGGAGCGGACGAGTTGATCGAGGATCCGGTGTACGGTCGAGCGCGGCAGCAGGGTCCGGGACACGACTTCCTCGAGTGGCAAGCGCGCGGCGGGACCGTCGAACGCGTCGAGGATCAGTGTCATGCGTTCCACCATCGACGGGGGCAGCTCACGCCGCGGATTCCGTATCGGAGACACCGAACCCGTATCAACGACCGCCATCGAGCCTCCAACCAACCCGGCCTCTGCGTTGAGCAGGCAACAAAACTGAAATGAATTCTAATTATAACAGTGACCCGGGTCACCGGAAAGATCGACATGACGAACCGGGGCAACGCCACCACCGCACCGCCCGGCGGGGGGCGGACACCGGCGGGCCCGAGGGCGCTCCAACTGCCTGCCGTAGGCGCCATATCCGCCGGCTCGCTTAGGGTTGGCCGATGACCGATCGTTCGATGGATGCGGTGCAGCGCGGCGAGAGCGCCTCGCCGCCCACTACCCGCGTGCTCGACGTCATGGATTTCCTGGTGCGGCATCGGGGTGCGCAGCCGGGCCTGTCCGAGGTGGCGCGGCGCTGCGCGATCAGCAAGCCGACCTGCCTGGGCATACTCACCGAACTCACCGCTCGCGGCTACCTCCGGTGCGACCCCGACACGAAGACCTATCGATTGGGTCCGGCAATGGTCACCGCGGGCCGGGCGGCGCAACGCGACTTCGCACCGGATCCGGTGGTGTCCGAGCAGTTGGAGTCGCTCAGCCGCCGGTTCGATGCCATGTGCGTCGCCTCGAGCCGAGTGGGCGACGAATTCATGGTGCTCGAGGTCGCGGCACCGCCGCGAGCGCGTCCTCTCGTCGAGGTGGGTCAGATCTTTCCGGTGGCCCTGCCGACCGCCCTGATGTACCTGCTGTGGCAGTCCGACGAAGCACTCGAACGGCAAGTGCGGGAGGAACATGCGTGGATGGCCGGGATCGATCTCGGCGATCTGCGGCGCATGGCGGTCGAATGCCGCACCGTCGGATACCTCGTCGAGCGTTTGTCGCCCACGCTCGAACGGGTCTATCGCATTCTGGGAAGCACGACCGCCCGTGACCTCTCGCCGGACCTGCGGGGCCTGATCACCGAACTCCTGGCCGGTATGGGGCGACGGCGCGTACTGCTACACGACGAATTACAGGGCGGCGGGGCGGATTCGACCCATCGCGTCGGGGTCATCGCGGCGCCCACCTTCGACAGGTCGGGCGACCAGGCCCTACTGCTGGCCATCAATCTGCAGACCGATCTCACGGCAGCCGAGATAGCCGAACGCGGGTCCGCCCTGAAGGCCGCGGCGGACACGCTCACGACCGAACTCGGTGGCCGCAACCCCCACCGGTAGACCTCGGCGCCGTATCCGTCACACCACTCCCCGGGAGACGCGGTGGCTCACCGGACGGATGCCGCCGGCGGCCGGCCGGGTTCTCGTCGCCCAGCCATCTCGCCTTCCGGACCTGGCCCGAAGGTGGGCGCCTGTCGTGAGATGCCCTGCGCGGCCGGCAATCGGCGGAGCGGGGTTGACCGGCGCGCTCGAACGGATGTACCGTGACCGACGACACAATCTACCGGATCGGTCGAATATTCGACCGATCCGCAGATCGGTGCCGGAAGGTGTGGTTGTCCGTTCGACGGTTTCACTCGTCGCCGGAGCGATTCGCCGTCCGGCAGCGGCCCGGACCACCGGCCGTCCCACGAATTCGGCGCCGCACAGGGCCCGAGACGGACAGGTCCGAATCCGCCGATCACCACTCGGTGATCCCGGTACACGACACGATCACCGATGAGCACGTCCGACAGGCCGGCGCCCATCCCATCAGGAATTCCGGTTCCGGAGGTCATACATGCTCATTCACCGCTCGGCCCGTCGCCTGTACGCGGCGGCCGTCGCAGCTGTCGGCGCGGTGCTGATCACCGTCGCCGGTGGCGGAGTAGGCGTCGCCCCGGCCGCCCCGCCGGTTCCCGGGGGAATACTTCTCGGCGCCCGGCCACTGACCACCGTCGCGGCGCTCCCCAGTGCCGGGCGAACAGATCTGATCACCTACACCTCCCACGACGCGCACGGGCGACCGATCGTCGTCTCGGGCACCGTCGCCGTCCCACGATCGGCCCCACCCGCCACGGGATGGCCGGTGATCAGCTGGGCGCACGGAACCACGGGTTACGCCGATCCCTGTGCGCCTTCACGGGACATCGATACCGGCCCGGCACACGACTATCTCGGCCCGGTGACCCAGGTTCTGGACACCTGGATCCAGCGCGGATACGCCGTGGTCCAAACCGATTACCAGGGCCTGGGCACACTCGGCGGACACCCGTACATCAACGGGCTCAGCGAAGCCAACACTGTGACCGATATCGTGCAAGCGGCTCGCGCACTCGACCATTCGATCGGCACCGACTGGGTCGCCGCCGGACACAGCCAGGGCGGCCAGGCAGCGTTGTTCACCGCCCAGTACGCCGCGTCCCGGCAGCCGGAGCTTTCGCTGAAAGGTGCCATCGCCATCGCGCCGGGCGGGATCGGCCTCAGCCGGATGGTCGAATTCGTCGACAGCGGCCAACCGGGCGCCGAAGCCGCCGCGGCATTCCTCCCGCTCATCGTGCTGGGCGCGCATGTCGTCCAACCGGCGATCGACCCCGGCACGCTGTTCACACCGGCCGCACAGCCGATGCTGCACGCGGCGCGAACCGGTTGCGTGGCGCAGATCCGCGATGTGCCGCCGATCCCGGCGACCGAGATCTTCGAACCCGACGCCGACTTCAGCGCCCTGACCCGGTACCTGGAAGAGCAAGACCCCTCCGTCACCGTGCCCGCCGTGCCGGTGATGATCGCCCAGGGCACCGCGGACACACTGGTCACCACGCCCGGTACGAATTCGCTCGTCGACGCGCTCTGCGACAAGGGGGCGACGGTCGACTACCGGATCTACGACGGTCAGGACCACCGGGCAGCCGTCCCCGGCTCACTGGCCGACGCACAGCGATTCGTGGCCGCGGCACTGTCGGGCGAACCCGCCACCGATACCTGCGCGGCCCGATGACCGACGCGACCGCCGCACTTCTCGAGCGGCGATCGGCAGAGTCGCCGATGCCTTCGAGTCCATGTGGGTGCGGGTGGCGGCAGCCCCCGTCGGCCCAGACCGTCAAAGGCACAGGAGCGTTTTCCGAGTGCGACCAACGCCGAGCGAGGACCGCGGGCATTCGAATCATGCTCGAGCCGGCGGCACGATGAACACCGGCGATTCCGCAGGCCTCCCGACCGGGGCGGCCGAGCGAGAACCGGGAATGGAGTACCCCGGGGCGGCGTCCGCGGCGAGATCGCGGAAGTTTCCGTTGCCGCCCGTGGTGCGTGAAAACACTCCCCCTCCGATCCGGAACCCCTGCGCTCCTTTACGTCACAGTGACAACATCTCCAGCGGGGCGCCCCTAGAGAAGGGCAGCGGAGAACGCGGAACAAATCGGCGACGATGCGAGAGATCCGGGCCACGACGGCCGGCGGTCTCCCGGGAGGGCCGGCCCTCCCGTCCACCGGCCCCGGCCGTCCCCACCGCCAGGGGGGAACCAGCGGATCAACGCAGCGCCGCGCTTGCCACTCGCAACTCTTCGAGGGCCGCCAGGATGTATCCGGCGAGCCCGTCCGTGGCATCACGATCGCCTTCGGACCATTCGGCGTACCCCCGCTTGAAGGCCAGGACGCCCAGTTCACCGGCGAGGGCCGCGACCGGGTCGGGCACGCCGCGGTCGATCAGGGCAGCGGTCATCGCGGCCGCGAGGCCGATGCTCTTGAGGGCATCGCGCTCTTGGAGTTCGGCGCTGGCGGCAATGGCCGCCTTCAGCCGAGGCGCGATTTCACGACTCATGGGACCCAGCGCGGTCGAGGCGCGCACGAGACCGGCGGCGACCGCCTCGAGCGGGCCGGCGGCGCCGGGGGCATCGGCGATCCCCTCGGCCAGTAATCGGCTCAGCGTCTCCTGGCCGGCCACCAGCACCTCGCGCTTATCGGGAAAGTGCCGGAAGAAGGTGCTTTTCGTTACTCCGGCACGTTCGGCGATCTGCGCGACCGTGGTGGCGTCGTACCCCTGTTCGGTGAACAGGTCGACGGCGGCCACGACGAGGCGATCACGAGCTCCTGGTTCCCACCGACCCATGGCTCCACTATAAGTGACGGGACAACTATCCCATCACTTGCTACAGTGACGAGATAAGAGTCCCATCACTGGCAGGAGAGATCCATGCGTGTTCTCGTCACCGGCGGCACCGGTCTGATCGGATCCGCCGTCGTCGCCGAACTCCTCGGCAACGGTCATACCGTCCACGCCCTCGCCCGCTCCGACGCATCGGCTCGCGCCGCCGCGGCGGCCGGCGCCGAACCGCTCCGCGGGTCTCTCACCGACCTCGATGTCCTGCGCGCCGGCGCCGCGGACGCCGACGGGGTGATCCACCTTGCGTTCGGCAACGACTTCAGCAGCCCCGAGGCATTGACGCGGGCGGTCGACGAGGAGAGCGCCGCACTCGCGGCCCTCGGTACGACACTGATCGGCAGTGACCGTCCGCTCGTCACGGTCGCGGGCACGCCCGCTGTGCCCGGCCGCGCTTCCACCGAGTCGGACCCGCTGTCGACCGACGGCCCGGTCGGCGGACGCGGTCGTACGGTCACCGAGATCCTGGGGCTGGCCGCGCGCGGGGTCCGCACCTCGGCGGTACGGATGCCCCGCACAGTGCACAACGCCGGCGAGGGCGGGTTCGCCGGGATGTTGACCGGAATCGCACGCCGGACCGGCGTATCCGGCTACCCGGGCACCGGCACGCAACGATGGCCGGCCGTGCACGCGCTCGACGCGGCCGTCCTCTTCCGACTGGCTCTGGAAAAGGCCGAAGCCGGAACATCCTGGCACGCTGTGGCCGACGAGGGCGACGAGGTCCGCGACATCGCCGCCGCCATCGGCCGGCGGCTGGGTCTGCCCGTCGAACCGGTACCGACCGACACCTACGGTCCTCTCGGCCCGATCTTCGCCACCGACCAGCCCTCGTCCAGCGTCCGCACACAACAGGTACTCGGCTGGAAGCCCGAACATCCCGGCCTCCTGGCAGATCTGGAGAACCTCCGGCCCTGACCCGATTCCGGTGCCTCCGCCGCCGATCGGGACCGCACCTGCTCGCGGCACCGTGGTCGGGCTACGCGCCGGAGCACTCTTCGCACAGCGCGTGGGATGACTTCCCTGCCAAGGGGCCGATATACCTGCGGTTTCGGCACGTTGTCGGCCTACGGTGCGGCGACGGAGCCTGCGCTGATGAACTCCATGAGATGCCGTCGAAAGGCCTCGGGCTGTTCGAGATGCGGAAAATGTCCGGCGCCGGTGATCACTGTGCTGTGTGCGGTCGCCTCGGCGGCTTCGGCCCCCACACACTGGTCGTGTTCGCCGTGCAGGTAGAGCCAGGGCTGGGTGGGGGTGGCGGCCAATGTCTGCTGCTCGGCGATGAGGCCGGGATCGTTGAGTTCGGGGTGGAAGCCGGCCCGGTACCAGCCGAGCGCGGCGGTAAGGTGCGCCGGATCGGGTAGCGCCCGCTTCGCGGCCGCGACGGCGGCTGTGTGGGCGAATCCCGGTGACCATTCCGCCCACAGTCGGTCGAGGAACACACCGTTGTCCGCGGCGAGAATCGCCTCGGCGGCGGGGTGCTGGAACAGGAATGTATACCAGGACCTGCGCAATTGGGTGTAGCTGCTCATCATCTGTGCGAGAACGGTGGCGGGTGGCACGGAGATCGTGACGATGCGTGCCCATTTCGCGGGGTCGAAAGCGGCGGCGCCGTAGGCGATCGCGGCGCCGATATCGTGGCCGATCAGCACCGCCCGGTAGTCTGCGCCCAGGGCCTGGTGGAGTCGGTCGATATCGCGTACGTAGGCGCCGCCCTGGTACAGCTCGTCGGCGGGTATCTGGGTGGGGGCATAGCCCCGCAGCCACGGTGCGACGGCCCGGTAGCCCGAGTCGCCGAGCGCGTCGAGGATGTCGCTCCACGAATCGGGGCTGTCGGGGAACCCGTGCAGGACCATCGCCAGCGGTCCGTCTGCCGGTCCGGCTTCGAGACAAGCCGTTGTCAGGCCGGGCAGGTTGATCGATTGTCTGGTGGCCATATCGTTTCCATTCGGGGTTGTGGTGGATTCGCGGAAAGACGGCCCCGCGCCGACGATGACGCGGCCGCGGAGGTCAGATGTCGAGGGTCAGGTGGCCTGTCAGGGCACGGGATACGCAGATCAGCATGCGGTTGCCAGCGTTGCGTTCGGTCGTGGACAGTACCGAGTCGCGATGGTCGGGGGTGCCGTCGAGGACCCCGGTCTCGCATGTTCCGCAGATGCCGTCGCGGCAGGAACTGTTCACCGCGATACCGGCTTGCTCGAGGGACTCCAGGATGCTGCGGTCGGGCTCGACAGTTACCTCGAGACCGGATTTCGCGCAGTGCACTGTCAATTCGGCTGCGGAGCCTGCGGGTTCCGCGGGCGGTGCCGCCCGGAATCGTTCGGTCTGGATGGCGCCCGGAGGCAGGCGGTCGGTGAGCGCGTCGAGGGCTTGCAGCAAACCCTCAGGCCCGCAGGCATAGACGAGTGTGTCCGGTGTGCTCGCCGTGAGTATTCGGTCGAGGTCGAGGATTCCGGAGGTGTCCTCCGTGATCAGGTGGACCCGGTCACCGTGGGTGGCCAGGGTTTGCGCGAAGGCCATCGCCGGCGGAGTCCGGCCTCCGTAGTGCAGTGTCCATGGCGTACCACGCTGGGCGGCCTCGCTGAGCATGGGAAGGATCGGGGTGATCCCGATACCCCCGGCGATGAACAGGTAGCGCGCCGCCGGGGCGAGGGTGAAGTTGTTGCGCGGCGGCGACACGGTGAGGGTGTCGCCGATGTGCAACCGGTCGTGGATGAACGCCGATCCGCCCCGTCCTTCGGGTTCGCGCAGGACAGCGAGATCGTAGCCACGGCGGTCGGCGGGGTCGCCGCACAGTGAGTACTGACGGACCGCACCTGTGGGCAGGTGGAGGTCGATATGCGCGCCGGGCGTCCACGGAACGAGTGAGCTGTTGCGAGCGGGTGTCAGGCGGAGGGCGACGACGTGCTCGGCGATCAGCTGTTTGTGCTGGACAACCACCGTCTGCCGCTGTGGCTCGGCGACTGTTTGTGTGGGGGGAGCTGCCTGTTTCACGGTGGGCCAGGACCGGCGGAATCCGAGAAGGCGGGATGTCGGCATAGGTGCCACTCTCCGAACTAAAGCTTGTGGTGTAAATAATTCTGCCTTATTCTACACACGAACGTGATGCCAGTCACCAAAGGAGTGGGCATGAAGGCAGCGGTACTGACGGAGGCGACCCCGTCGCTGGAGATCCGGGATATCCCCGATCCGGCGCCCGGCCCGGGGCAGGTGGTACTCCGAGTCGAGGCAGCCGGCATCTGCGGTTCCGACCTGCATCTGGCGCCGCTGCTGAAGAGCTTTCCGGGCATTGTGTTCGGTCATGAGTTCAGCGGTCGGGTCGTCGCCAGCGGCAAGAGTGTCGACTCGCGGCTGGAATCGCAGCTCGCCGTCGGTTTCCCGCTGATCGGCTGCCACGACTGCGTGGCGTGCCGGTCCGCCAACCCTGCGCGGTGCGCGGGCGCGGAACTGACCGGCGTCCAGCGACCGGGCGCCTTCGCGGAGTTCGTCGCCGTCGACACACAGGACCTGTTCGTCCTACCGGCAGGGGTCGACGCGCAGACCGGGGCCCTGGTGGAACCGCTGGCCGTCGCGCACCACGCACTCGAAAAGACCCCGCGCGAACCCGGTGCGCCGGTACTGATCCTGGGCGCGGGCCCGGTCGGGCTCGCGGTGGCCCTGTACGCGCGACTGTTCGGTGCCAGCGAAGTGTTGGTGAGCGATCCGGTGCCGGCCCGCCGGATGTTGGCCGAGGCCGTCGGCGCCCGCACCATCGACCCCACCGCGCAGGATGTCGGCGAGGTTTTCGCCGAGCTCACCGGCTCGGCACCGGCCACGGTCATCGAGTGTGTAGGAATTCCCGGGCTGATCCAGCACGCCGCCGAGGTGGCGGCCCCGGACGCGCACATCACGATCGTCGGCGCCTGCACGGTCCCGGACACCTTCACCCCGACCACCGCGATGTCGAAGGAGCTGAACTTTCAGTTCGTCCTCTACTACCGCCCTCGGGATTTCGAGATGACGATCGCCCATCTCGCCGCCGGTCGTCTCGACCCCGCCGCGCTGATCACCGATGTGATCGGCCTGGACGAGCTCCCGGCTCGATTCGAGGCACTGATGCAGCCCACGACCGAATGCAAAGTCCTCGTCACCCCGAACGGGATCTGAACCTCACCCGCCCGCCTCCTCTTATGAAAGGCCGTCCCATGTCGTTGCCGTTCACGCTCGAAATTCCCGAGCCACAGGGAACCACCCATCGTTCCGACGAGGAACTGCCCTGGGTGGATCTGACACCCGAGGTGGAGACCAAGGTCGCCCACGTCAACCTGAAAGACGGGCTGTGGGTGGTCCGCAACCGGATGCAACCGGGCACTCAGGTGCAGACGCACCGGCACACCGGACCGGTGTTCGCGTTCACCATGGCCGGGTCGTGGCACTACCTCGAATCGGCCGAGGAGGTGAACCGGCCCGGTTCGTACCTGTTCGAGCCCGCCGGCTCGACCCACACCCTGAAGGTTCCCGAGGACAGTGACGGACCCGCCGATGTGTGGTTCGCGATCTACGGCGCCAACCTCAATCTCGATGCCGACGGGAATATCGAAAGCGTCCTCGACGCCGGGGTGATGCTCGCGGTCTACCGGGCCCTGTGCCAGCAGCAGGGCCGCCGCGAACCCAACGTCTACGTCGAACAGTGACCTACCCGCACTCGCGGACTCATCGGAAAGGAATTCCCTTGCCGGAAGCAGTAATCGTCGCCACCGGGCGCAGCCCCATCGGACGTGCCCAGAAGGGGTCGCTGGTCGATCTGCGGCCCGACGACCTCGCGGCTCACATCATCGGGTCGGTGGTCGACAGCATCGGCCTCGCGCCGGAAACGATCGACGACGTCATCCTCGGCTGTGGGCTGCCCGGCGGCGAACAGGGCTTCAACCTCGCCCGGGTCGTCAACGTGCTGCTCGGCTGGAACAGCACGCCGGGGACCACGGTGAACCGGTTCTGCGCCTCCTCGCTGCAGGCGATCCGGATGGCCGCCCACGCCGTGAAAGCCGGGGAAGGTGAGGTACTCGTCGCCGGTGGTGTCGAAGCTGTCAGCCGTTACGTCCACGGCTCCGCCGACGCCTTCCGCCCGGCCACCGACAACCCGAAATTCGACGAAGCCAAGGCCCGCACCGCCGAAATCAAGTCCACGGGCGGCTGGACACCGGCCACCGACGGCCTGCCCGATCTCTACATCGATATGGGCGACACCGCAGAAAACGTTGCTGACCTGTGCAATGTATCGCGTCAGGTGATGGACGAGTTCGCCGTCCAGAGTCATCAGCGGGCCATCGCTGCGCGCGAGTCCGGGTTCTGGGCCGAGGAGATCATCCCGGTTATCACGCCCTCCGGTGCCGTGGTGGATTCCGATGACGGCCCGCGCCCGGGCACCACGGTGGAGAAACTGGCGGCGTTGCCGGCTCGGTTCCGGGAGAACGGCAGGGTCACCGCCGGTAATGCCTGCCCGCTCAACGACGGCGCGGCCGCGGTCGTGGTGATGAGCGCGGACAAGGCGAAGGCCCTCGGGCTGACCCCGCTCGCGCGCATCGTCGCGTCGGCGGTCTCGGGCCTGGACCCGGAGATCATGGGACTCGGTCCGGTCGAAGCGTGCCGGCGAGCGATGAAATCCGCGGGCCTGGCCGCCTCCGATATCGATCTGCTCGAAATCAACGAAGCCTTCGCCGCGCAGGTGATCCCGTCGGCCGAACAACTCGGGATCGGCTGGGAACGGCTCAATGTCAATGGCGGCGGTATCGCGCTCGGGCATCCCTTCGGGATGACCGGCGCGCGGATCATGACCACCCTGGTGCACTCATTGATCCAGCGCGACAAGACCTTCGGTATGGAATCGATGTGCATCGGCGGCGGGCAGGGCATGGCCATGATCGTCGAACGCCTCTCATGACCGGCAGCATCGCTGGAACCGCCGGCGGAAAGAAATCATCATGACCGAACACCCCGTATCTCTGGGCTGTCGTATCCGCGAGCTGGCACAGCACGACCCGGACCGGATCGCACTGAGATTCTTTCCCGTCACCGGCCCGCACCAGGACCTGACCACCGCCGAACTCGACCGACGCTCCGATCAGGTCGCCGCCCTGCTGGCCGATTTCGGTGTGCGGGCGGGTCAGCGGGTAGCCATCGGTTTGCGCAATTCCCCCGAGCACGTGGTCGCCGCGCTCGGGGCGTGGAAGATCGGAGCCGGAATCGTCACCATGCGCTGGGATGTCCCGGCGTGGGAACGCGACCGGCTGCTCGACGTCACCGAGCCGGCCGCGATCGTGTCCGACCACGACGAGGTCACCACTGCCGGAATCCCCATCATCGACGTGGCCCACGCCGCGCAACTCACTCAGCGGCCGGTCGAAATCGCCACCCCCACCCAGGCGATGGCGATCCCGACCGGCGGATCCACCGGCGCTTCGAAGGCCGTCGTCCTGCCGGTACCGGGCGCGATGGTCCCGGGAACGGTGTTCGCCGCCACCTACGCGATGTTCGGGATGGCCCCGATCGACCGGCATCTGATCATGGGTCCGATGTACCACGGCAACCCGCTGATGATGGTGCACGGCGGCCTGTTCGAGGGCCAGCAGATCCTGCTGATGGAAAAGTTCGACGGACCGGCCTTTCTGCGGATCATCGCTGAGCATCGTCCGCAGTTCATGACGCTGGTCCCGACGATGATGCGCCGCCTGCTCGACACCCCCGGTATCGACTCGGTCGACTGGTCCTGCTTCCATACGATCCTGCACGGCACCGCGCCCTGCCCGGGATGGCTCAAACGCCGGTGGGTCGAGCTGGTCGGCCCGGAGTTGCTGTGGGAAATCTTCGCCTCCAGTGAGCTCGTCGGGTCGATCATCGTGCGCGGCGACGAATGGCTCACCCGGCCCGGGACCATCGGGCGACCCGCACCGGGCACCGAACTGCGCATCCTCGACGACGAACTACGGCATGTACCCACAGGTGAGGTCGGCGAGATCTATATGCGGTCGGCGGGAGTCGAGGCGCCCCTGTTCGACTACCTCGGCAAGGACCGCCCCAAAGTGATCGACGGCGGTTATGTCTCCGTCGGTGACCTGGGCCGGGTCGACGAGGACGGCTTCGTCTACTCCGCCGACCGTAAGGGCGACCTCATCATCACCGGTGGCGCGAACGTGGTGCCGGCCGAGGTGGAAGCCGCGCTCGGCGAGCACCCCGATATCGCCGACGTTGTCGTCATCGGCATTCCCGACGACGACTGGGGCCACCGCGTCCACGCTCTCGTGGAAGTCGAACGCGGGCATACCCGCCCGGCGGTCGACGAGCTCAGGGCCTTCGCAAAAGCCCGTCTCACCTCCTACAAGGTTCCCAAGACCTTCGAGTTCGTCGATCGGATACCGCGCAGCGAAATGTTCAAGATCCGCCGCTCGGCCTTGGCTGCCGACCGCAGCTGACCCGCCCTGGGCCCCGACCACGCACTGCCCCTCCACCCCGTCTGAGGAGTCCGCCATGGACAGCATCAGTGTCCGCAAGATGACCTTCGATTTCCCGGAAGACATGGAACTCGTCTTCCTCGACAACGATCCCGACCTCTCCATCTACTTCCTCGGCGCCTGGATGTCGCTGCCGTACCTGGAGCCCTACCTGATCAAGAACGTCCGCCGCGCCGCCGACGAGATCACCGATACCGCACTCGCCGAACGGATCAAACTCTTCTGCGCCCAAGAAGGCGTGCACTTCCGCGAACACGCCAAAGCCAACGACGTCATCCGCGCCGCACACCCCCAATTCGCGGTCATGAAGGAACTCGAAGAAGAATTGCGCGCCGAATACGAGCGGTTCACCGAAACCAAATCACTGCGCTGGAACCTCGCCTACGCCGAAGCCTTCGAATCGTTCACCACCGCCGGCGCCATCACCCAGTTCGAGATGCGGATCTTCGACCATATGGTCGCCCCCCTCGGCGACCTGTTCGCCTGGCACGTCATGGAGGAACTCGAACACCGCACCGTCGCCTACGAAGCACTCGAAGCAGTCGAACCCAGCTACTGGTACCGGGTCCTCGTCGGCACCCGCTGCCTGATGCACTACCTGCGCTGGTCGTTCAAACTGTCGGCCGCGATGGCCGAGGCGGCACCCGAGATCATGAAACAGCCGATCGGCAAAGCCGAGAAAAAGCGCCGGAACAAGCTGCGCCGCACCCTGCTGCTGCGCACCTTCCCGCGCACCCTGCGGGTCTTCTCCCCGCGCTACCACCCCCGCCACCTCGCCCTGCCCGACAGCTTCTACGAGGTCCAGAGCAAATACGACGAAATCGTCGCCGGTTCCTGATCCACTCGACAACCCGCAAGGAGAAAACCTGTGTCCCACCTCTGTGAAGGCCGCGTAGCCCTGGTCACCGGCGCCGGCCGCGGAATCGGCCGCGAACACGCTATCTCGCTCGCCCGCCATGGCGCTGCTGTCGTGGTCAACGACCTCGGGGGCGCCGTCACCGGCGACGGCAGCGATACCAGTCCGGCGCAATCGGTGGTCGACGAAATCACCGCGCTCGGTGGCCGGGCTGTCGTGGACGCCGGCAATGTCGCCGATTGGGACAACGCCCGGGCGATGGTCGAGCGCGCCATCGACGCATTCGGCAGGCTCGATATCGTCGTCAACAACGCCGGAATCCTGCGCGACCGGATGCTCGTCAACATGTCCCCCGACGAATGGGACGCGGTCATCGCCGTCCACCTGCGCGGTACCTTCAACGTCACCCGGCATGCCGCCGAATACTGGCGCGAACAGCATAAAGCCGGCGCAACGGTCGACGCTCGCATTATCAACACCAGCTCACCGTCGGGCCTTTACGGCAATATCGGGCAAGCCAACTACGGCGCCGCCAAGGCAGGGATCGCCGCCTTCACCACGATCGTCGCCGAGGAGCTGTACCGCTACAACGTCACCGCCAATGCCATCGCCCCGGCTGCCCTGACCCGGATGACCGAGAACCTGGTCAACGTCGACGCCGAAACCGCCGCGCAGCTCGACCCCTGCTGGATCGCGCCGCTGGTCACCTGGCTCGCCTCACATGAATCACGCAACCTCACCGGCCGCGTTTTCGATGTCTCCGGCCAGGCACTGTCGATTTCCGAAGGCTGGCACCGGGGTCCCACCACGAGCGCGGTCGCCGAGGCCGAGGACATAGGATCGGCGGTCGCCGACCTGATGGCCGAAGCCCGGCCGAACGCCGATATGACCGGTGTGGACGCCGAAGGACCCGGCCGGCCGACACGTACGCCGTAACCGTGCACGCCGGGCGGCGCATCAGGGGCTCGATGAGGGCCAACTGTAACCGGCAGTCCCTTCTTCTACACTCGATAGATCATCCGGACTGCCGACACAGTGGGAGCACGAACATGATCAGCACGACGGAGACCTTCCAGCTCCCGGCCCGGCCGCTGGCACGCGTTCCGCACTTCTCTGCCCGGCAGGACCAGATACTCGACGGACTGCAACACATCATCCTCGCCCACGGGTTCCGCTCCCTGCGCCTCACCAACGTCACCAAGGAACTGAGTACATCCTATGCGACCCTGTATCAACTCGCGCCCAGCAAGGACGAGCTCGTCGCCCTCGTGATCGAACGGTGGTACCAGCGCGCGATAGACACCGCCGTCGCGCGCCTGCATTCGGCACATGACCCGGTCACCCGCATGCAGGTGTGGACCGATTTCGGCGTCGAAGGTGTAGGCCGGACCTCGCGCGTGTTCTGGCTCGATGTCGACGCACACAACGCTATTCGCGGCCTCGTCGCCACCTACTCCCACTACTACGTCGAGGTCCTGCGCACCATTCTCGATCACGGTATCGCGCTCGGAACCTTCCGCCCCGTCAACACCGAACTGCTCGCCGCGGTCTGGGAAACAGCGGCGGCCAAACTGGCCGACCCCGACCTCCAGCGCGACGACACCCGCGACCTGCGCCAGCTCTCCGCCGACTGGGTCGACCTCGTACTCAACGGAATACTCAGGACTTGATTTGCCTCTCAACGCTTCCGCCGTCGGACTGACTCTGAAACCGTGGACCACCACGATCGACACCCGTCGGCTGATGGCCTATGCCGCCGGCCTCGGCCACACCGACGACCTCTACTTCGACACCACCCGCCCCACCGGCATCATCAACCACCCTCTGTTCCCGCTGTCACCGGAATGGGACCTGCTCACCGACCCCGACTCCGGAATGGCAGCGCTCGGACTCACCGGCGCCGAAACTCACCGCGGGGTGCACGCCGGCCACGACCTGCATCTGCACCGCACCATTCCCGCCGGTGCCACCGTGACGGTCTCCGCTGAAGTCACCGGCATCCGGCGCACCTCCGCCGGCGCCCTGATCACCATGCGACTGGACGGCACCGACGGCGACGGCCCCCTGTGGACAACCTGGATGGACTCGTTGTACCGGGGCGTCGACGTCGACGGCGCCGACCAGGTGGCCGGCGCTGCCCCCGAACGGCCCACGTGGCAGCCACCCACAACAGAATCGTGCAGCGGTGCGGTCCGGATCGACACCTGGGCGCCACACGTCTACGGCGAATGCGGCCGGCTGTGGAACCCCATCCATACCGACCTCGCCGTCGCCCGTGCCGCGGGACTGCCCGGCGTGATCCTGCACGGATCGGCCACGTTGGCGCACGGGGTCGATTGGGTGCTCGACACGCTCGGCCGCAGCCCCCAGCAGGTCCGCCGGGTCGGCGCATCCTTCCGCGCCGTCGTAGCGGTCCCGTCCGAGATCCGGCCCACGCTCACCGCCGTGGATACGCGGCCCGACGGCACGATCACGGCGCACTTCGACGTCCTGAATGCCGAGGGGCAGCAGGCGGTCCGCGACGCGTTTCTCGTTTCGACGCTCTGAGCCGAGCGGAGATCACCGGCGAGACGCCGGACCCGGCACCGAGGCGTCGGCGATCCCGCCGACGCTTCGCCCTGCTCGACGACGGATCGATATGATCGAACCGGCTCCGGCGGATGCCGCTGTCGCTTCCACGCCCGGAACCCGTACCTCGGAACCGCGACACCCGCAGGAAGCGCATTCCGGGGGATCCCCTACGCACAACCACTTACGGGCCTGCGCAGGTGGCTGCCACCGCAACAGCGGGAACCAGTGGCAGAGATCAATGTTCGTGATGCCGGATCGTCCTGTCACCAGGGTCGGCTGGAGATGGGTGAGCTGACACCGCTGTGGCGAGGTATCGGCCCCGAAGGCGACGACTGCCTGAGCCTGAACGTCGTCACCCCCGACGTGCCCCCGGCCCGGACGCTACCGGTGCTGTGGTTCCACGGCGGCGGATTACTGCTCGGGGACGCTGCCGACCCGGTGTACGACGGTGCCGGGCCGACCCGGCACGGCATCGTCGTCGTCACCGCCGACATCCGAACTCGACGATCCTTCACGTCGCCACTGCGGACGCTGCCCGGCTCGACGACAGCTCTCGGATACGACCGAGCCCGGCCGATCATTGCCGACCACCTCCGCGCGGTGACTGCCGATACCACCACGCTCGATCACATACCCGCCACAATGACGTTCGACCGAGTGGCGTCGCGCGGCATGCCTCCCGATAAAGGAACCGGCCCACGTCTTCTTGTTCGACAGTGCGACACCGGAACCGTTCACCTCCGGCCGTACCGCGGCGCCGTCGCAGATGATCCGTGAGGCGGGTGGCAGCAATATCTTCGACGACCTGAACGATTCGTGGACGACGGCCTCCTGGGAGGCGGCCGCTCAGCGGGATCCGCAGGCGATCGTCATCGTCGACTACGGCGCGGGGCCCGAGAACTCGGTACAGGCGAAGATCGATCAGTTGCGCGCCCGGCCACTGATGGCCGGGACGATCGCGGTCCGCGAGAACCACATCATCGCCCTGCCCTACGCCGCGCTGGTCGAAGGTCCGCGCAACCCCCAGGCCGTCGTCACGATAGCCGACTTCCTCCGCTCCGAGGGGTACTGAGAACACCGACAGCGCCGACATCGACCGCCGAAATCCGTCGCGACAGCGTGACCAGCTGACACCACCCGCCGCAAGGGATGGTGCCGGCTCACTGCGGTATGAGCGGCGGATATCCCGTCACCGGCGCCTCGCCGACGGTCAGCGGTCCTTCGGTGTCCGCGCATCACCACACGGTGTGCTCGCGCGGTATCGGCACGACCGTGGAGGCCGTCCGCGTACGTCCCGACCAGACTGCGCAGCGCCTCCGCCCGGCCACGAACAGCGGGCGGAGCCGATTGGGAGACCGCGATCGAGCAACGGCGTGACCGTCACGACGGCGACGTGGGCGAGGAAATGGTGGTCGCGGACTTCCTGCGCCATCTCCCCGATGATCGCCGCGACGCATTCGTGCTCACCCAGATCATCGGATTGACCTACGCCGAGGCCGCCCGAGCCGCCGATTGCCCGGTCGGGACCATCCGCTCCCGGGTGGCCCGCGCCCGGGAGACATTGGTCGGGCTGTGGCGAGAAATCGATGCGGATTCCCCTGTGGCTCAGGCCTTCCCCCGGGACCCCGGGGCTCACACCCGCCTGTCCGGCCGAGCGGCCACCGCCGCCCTCCCGAATGCCACGCCGGCGCCGGCCCGCCTCGCCGTGCTCACGGTCCGCCACGGCCCGACGACAGAACACGATCGAAGTCAGGAGAGTTCTTCGTGAGAAAACAGAAGAGAACCCGAGAGTCGCTACCCTCGGTACACAGCGCCGATCGCACCCGCCGGATCCTCGTCCAGGTAGCGGTGGCCGCGGTCCTCATCGGCCTCATCGCCGCCAGCGGAATCGATGTGGCGTCGAAGAAGGCCGAACGCGACGATCCGGGTCCCATTCCCGTCATCGCCGCGGACGCCGGCTCGAACCCCGCCGGTATCGCCACAAGCCTCACCGAAGGCGGCGCGATAAGGATCGGGAAACCCTCCGCGCCCAGGACTATTCGAGTCGTGGCCGACCTCCAATGCCCGGCCTGTCAGCGCTTCGATGCGACCTACGGTCAGCTGTTGACCGACGCGGTGAACGCGGGAACCGTGGCAGTCGAGTACGACATCATCGCCTTCCTCGATCATGCCTCGTCCACCGAGTACTCGAGCCGCGCCGCCAACGCCTCGTGGTGCGCCGCCGAATCCGACCCGGCCGCCTACCGGAACTGGCTGGAAACGATGTTCGAGCAGCAACCCGCGGAAGGCGGCGACGGACTACCCGACACCGCCATCGTCGACATCGCCGCGGGCGCCGGCTACACCGATCCCGACTTCACCCGATGCGTAACCGAGAGGACCTACAGCACATTCGTCCGGGCACGCACCCTCGAGATCCTCGACAGCGGAATACAGTCCACACCGTCGATCTTCCTCGACGGCAACCCGATCGACCCGGCCCGGCTGGCGAGCGCGATCGGCTCCTGACCAGGTGCGGGCCACACACCGCCGAACTCGTAGGGCCGACAGGTCCAGTGCCCGAATTCCCGACCAGGCCTGCTAGTGTGAACATATGTTCGAATACGGCCGGGGCTTCCCCGCGCCGGGGCCGCCCGAGGACCCGGTGGACACCGCGCCGTCCCCACAGGCCACCCGGCGGCCGCGGATCGCCGCCCGGGATCACGCGTCGATCCTGCACGCGGACCTGGATTCCTTCTATGCCTCGGTGGAGCAGCGGGACCGGCCGCAGCTGCGCGGCACACCGGTTCTGGTCGGTAGCGGGGTCGTGCTGGCCGCCAGTTACGAGGCGAAGGCCGTGGGCGTCCGGACGCCGATGAACATCGGCAAGGCATTGAGTTTGTGCCCGGACGCGACGGTGGTCCCGCCACGGATGTCGGTCTATGCCGAGGCGAGCCGGGCGGTGTTCGAGATCTTCGCCGATACCACCCCGATCGTGGAGGGGATATCGATCGACGAGGCGTTCCTCGACGTCGCGGGGCTGCGCCGGATCGCGGGGGAGCCGCGGGCCATCGCCGCCGAGCTGCGGGCCCGGGTGCGACGGGAGGTCGGGCTGCCGATCTCGGTCGGTATCGCGGGGACGAAATTCCTGGCCAAGGTGGCCAGCGCGGTCGCGAAACCGGACGGGTTGCTGCGGGTGGAACCGGCCGACGAGCTCGGGTTCCTGCATCCGCTGCCGGTACACCGGCTGTGGGGCGTGGGCCCGGTGACCGAACGCGCCCTGCGCGCGCACGGTATCGAGCGGATCGGGCAGTTGGCCGAGCTGGGCGAAGCGCGTCTGCGGCCGATCGTCGGCGCGGCCGCGGCGCGGCATCTGTACGCACTGTCCTGGGCGCGCGATCCACGCCGAGTGGAAACGGGGCAGCGGCGACGATCCCTGGGCGTCCAGCGCGCACTGGGTCGCCGGCCGCATTCGCCCGCGCAGATCGAGGCCTACCTGCACGGCCTCACCGACCGACTCGGCCGCCGGCTACGAGCCGCCCACCGGAGCTGCCGCACCGTGGTACTGCGAATGCGCTTCGACGATTTCACCCGCGCCACCCGGTCGCACACCCTGCCCGCGGCCACCGACCACACCGAGACGATCCTGCGGGCCGCCCGGGGCCTGCTGGCCGAGGCGATGCCGATGATCACCGCACGCGGTCTCACTCTGATCGGGTTGGCGTTGACGAATCTGGAAAACGCCGACCCCAGGCAACTCACCCTGCCGTTCGGTCAGGGGCCCACCCCGGCCCTGGACACCACGCTGGACGCGCTGCGCACCCGGTTCGGCTCCGGAGCGGTCACCCGCGCGGCACTTCCGCGGCACGGCGAAGGTCTGTCGGTGCCGTTGCTCCCGGACTGACAGATCATCACTCGGCCCGACGCGATGCCGCCGGCGTTCAGGCCGGATGGCTACCACCGCCGCTCGAACTCCACGAGACCGCTACGCGCCGAGAGCATCGGGCGCGGGGCGCATTCGCGGCCGTGACCGGCCGGGGCCACATCTGGACGTTTGTTCAACAGTGTGGTTCGCTGCCAGTCGAGCAGGAAGGACATCTCGATGGTGGCAACCTCCGAAACACCGTCCGCGGCGCGTTCCACGGATTCCGGCCAGGCGACGCTCTCCCGCCGCACGGTGCTGGCGGGAGCGGCGGCCGGGACGGTCGCGCTGGGCGCGCTCACCACGACCGCGCCGGGCCTCGGCGAGCGGCTCGCCGCCACCGCGCAGGCCGCACCCGGTGGCTATCTCGTGGGTCTGGGAATCTCCGATATCACCGGTCCCGCCGCGGAATGCGGCATGATGGGCTACTCCCAGCAGGATCAGACCACCGCGGGTATCCATCTGCGTCCTCGCGCCCGCGCGTTCGTCTTCGCCTCCGGGGCCGAACGGGTCGTCTTCGCCGTCGCCGAGAACGCGATGATCTTCCAATCGGTGCAACGCGGTGTGCTCGCCGAACTGGGACGCCGATTCGGTGATCTGTACACCGAACGCAATGTCCTGCTCACCTCGACACATTCGCACGCCGTCTGCGGCGGGGCCGCCCACGACTACGCCTACAACCTGTCGATTCTCGGGTTCCAGCAGCAGGTGTACGACGCCGAGGTGAACGGTCTCGCCGAAGCGATCGCGGCGGCGCACGCCGATCTCTCCCCCGGCACACTCGCCCTCGGCCGTGCCGAACTCCACAACGCCAGCGTCAACCGGTCCCGGGTCGCCTTCGACCGCAATCCCGCCGCGGACCGGGCGCACTTCCCGGAGGCCATCGATCCGGCGGTCACCACGATATCGATCGGCAAGGACGGCGAAGAGGTCGGCGCGATCACCTGGTTCGCCACCCACAACACCTCGATGACGAACAAGAACCGGCTGATCAGCTCGGACAACAAGGGCTACGCGGCATTCGCCGGGGAGCACACCGACCACGGCGTGCGTTATCTCGACGGCGCACCGGGCTACCTCGCCGCGTTCGCCCAGACCAATGCCGGTGATATGTCGCCCAATTTGGACCTGCGGCCCGGCTCGGGCCCGACCGGTAACGAATTCGACAACACCCGCATCCTCGGCGAGCGCCAACACGATGCCTCCCGCACGGCGATCGCGGCCGCGAGCCCGATGAACGGTCCTGTGGGGTCGGTGTTCTGCTACATCGACCTCTCCGATATCGAGGTCGACGGACGGTTCACTCCGGACGGCGCCGCCCGTCGCACCGCACCGCCCGCCGCGGGTATTTCACTGCTCGCCGGGAGTATCGAAGACGGTCCGGGTCTGCCCGGTGGCCCGATCCCGGAGGGCGTCCGCAATCCGTTCCTCGACTTCCTCGGCGATCCGCACCAGCCGGCTCCCGGCTGGCTCGCCGACGCGCAGGCCCCCAAGGCCATCGCGGTACCGTTCGATCTGCTACCGCCGGCACCATGGGTTCCCAGTGTGGTGCCCATCCAGATCGTCCGCATCGGCGAGTTGTATCTGGCGGCCGCCGGCGGCGAGTTCACCATCGTGTCCGGCCTGCGGGTGCGCCGGGCGGTGGCGGCCGCGCTGGGAGTCGGGCTCGATCAGGTACTGCTCCAGGGGTACGCCAACGCCTATCACGAATACGTCACCACCCCGGAGGAATACGACGCGCAACAGTACGAGGGCGCGTCCACCCTGTTCGGCCGGTACACGCTGCCCGCCTATCAGCAGGAATTCACGCGGCTGGCCACCGCCCTCGCCACCGGCGCGGCCGTCGACCGGGGGCCGGCGCCGCGCGACCTCTCGCATCTGCAGCCGAACTTCGTCCCCGCCCCGGGGCCCGATACCGCCCTGCCGGGACACGATTTCGGTACGGCGCTCACCCAGCCGGCCGCGTACTACACCCGCGGCACCCGGGCCGAGGTGGAATTCCTCTCCGCCCACCCGAAGCACAATCCCCGCCGCAACGGCACCTTCCTCGAGGTGCAGCGACTGGCGGACGGAACGTGGGCGCGGATCGCGAACGAGGGTGAATGGGCCGTGCGCTTCCACTGGAGCACGCGCGGCCCGGGCACCTCGGTGGCGTCCTTCACCTGGGACATTCCCGCCGACGCCGCGCCGGGACGACATCGTTTCGTGCACTTCGCCGATCGGCTCACCCCCGACGGCCGCCTGGAGCCGATCGTAGGGACCAGCGCCGAGTTCGAGATCGCCTGATCCCGCTCGACCGCCGTGACACGGCGGTC
>NZ_JBEXLL010000015.1:0-99175 GCF_040609955.1 Nocardia sp. NPDC004568 | reverse complement strand
TGGGTGGTAAGGCGCAGTTCGGTGGTCAGCGGTTCGGTGAGATGGAGTGCTGGGCCATGCAGGCCTACGGCGCGGCCTACACGCTGCAGGAACTGCTGACCATCAAGTCCGACGATGTGGTGGGCCGGGTGAAGGTCTACGAGGCGATCGTCAAGGGCGAGAACATTCCGGAACCGGGCATCCCGGAATCGTTCAAGGTTCTGCTCAAGGAACTCCAGTCCCTGTGCCTCAATGTCGAGGTGCTGTCGGCCGACGGGGCGGCCATCGATCTGGGGCACGGGGACGACGACGAACTCGAGCGCCGGGCCACGAATCTCGGAATCACACTGTCCCGGCAGGAATCACCCTCGATCGACGAGCTCACGAGCTGAGAGCGCGGGCAGCCGCGCACCGGGTGCGCGGCTGCACTGTCCTCGTACGGAGGCACCGCGCATTCGCTCCGGCGCTCCTCGGTGTCGCGGGCCGGTGCCGCGAGCGTCGACCCGGCACGACGATCGCTGCGATGCGGCGATCGTCGTGCGCACCGGTGCCGTAGCCGCCGCGCCCGGGAATCCGCGACTGTCCGAGCTCGATAGGGTGCCCGGATGGGTGGCTACCGCGAGTACCGGCCGCCGACCGGGCTGGAGTCGGTGGTGGCCTGTGTGTGGGCAAGTGACGTTCTGGTGCGCGGTAGGCAGCGTGTCGTTCCGGATGGGTGCGTCGACCTGGTCTGGCTCGGTACCCGGCTACTTGTTGTCGGCGCCGATACGAAGCCACTGGTGTGGGAGGCGACAGGCGAGTTCACCCACGGTATCCGGCTCCGGCCGGGGCTGGCCGGTGCCGTCCTGGGCGTCCCCGCCGACGAGGTACGTGACCAGCAGATCCCGCTGTCCCTGCTCGGGCCGGCCGTCGCGGACTGGACCGATGCCGCGGACTCGTCGGCGCGGGTCCGGCTGCTCACCGAGGCCCTGCTGCGGCGGAAGGCCGGACCGGACCCGCTCGTCGCCGCCGCCGTCTCCCGGCTGAGCCGTAGTGCGCGTGTCCGCGCTGTCGCGCTCGCCGCGTTTCTCGACGACGGGCCCGAGGGACCTGTACTGACCGCGCTCGCGGCATATCAGAACGACGACGGCGGGTTCGGCCATGCCCTCGAACCGGACGTGCGGTGCCTCGGCAGCCAGCCGGCGGCGGCTCTGGCGGCGCTCGACGTGCTGACCGGCCTCAACGCCTCCCACAACACCCCCATGGTCGCCGCGGTCGCCGACTGGATCGCCACCATCGCCCACCCCGACGGTGGTATTCCCACCGTGTTGCCCTCCGCGGAGGGTCACCCACGCGCACCGTGGATGACGCCGAGTCCGGAGGCGGGGTTTCTCACCTACGCACTCGCGGCTCGGATGTGGCAGCTCGGCGCGCGGACGTCGTGGCTCGACACAGCGACCACGTGGTGCTGGAACCAGATCGAGGCAATCGTCCAACCAGTCGGTTACACCGTCGAATTCGCCCTTCGGTTCCTCGACGCGGTCCCCGATCCGGCCCGGGCCGCCGCCGCGATCGAGCGGCTACGTCCCGCGATCCGCGCCGACGGCACGGTGCCTGTGGAAGGAGGAATCGAGAACGAGCACATAAGACCCCCCGACCTCTCACCCCGGCCCACGGCGCCGAGCCGGGCCCTGTTCGACGACACGACGATCACCGCCGAACTGGACCGACTCGAACGCGGACAACTCGACGACGGCGGCTGGGACTTCCACTTCCTGCACTACTCGCCCGGTCAAACCGTCGAATGGCGCGGCCTGACCACACTGGCCGCCCTGCGAACCCTGCGCGCCCACGGACGGATCTGACCCGTACCACCCCACTGTGACCGCCCGCTCGAGCCCCGCGCCGCGCCCGCGCCGTGTCACGAAGCCTCGGACGAGATACGGCCGGGTCGCGGCTCGGAACAATCGGCTCGGCCGTCGCTCAGCGACCCCGCGGCTGGTGTCGCGGCCGACTGTTCCGGTGCAGCGGATCCCGGGCTCAGTCCACGGGAAGCGCGGCGCGGATCGTGGCCACATGCACTGCCGCGCTTCCCGTGTTGTCGATCAGGAGGCGCGGCTCGGTGAACGGCTCCCAGCGCCGGGCCCGGACCTGGGCCCAGGTCGGGTTGCCCTGGCCCGGCCGGTCGGGGGTGCGGGATTCCACCCGGCGGCGATGTTCGGCCGTATCCGAGCAGATCACCTCCACCCAGTGCAGCGGTACCTTCGATCCGAGTGCCAGCTCCGTCCACATCGTTCTGGCCTCCCGAAGGTTGTTGCACGCGTCGACGACCACGGGCCGTCCGCCGAGCAGCTGATCTTCGGCCACCCAGGCCGCCGCGACGTAACCGACGGGGTTGTTCTCGAACGGCGCCAATGTCGACACGATCGCCGCCTCGAAGGTATCGATACGCAGGAACGTCGCGCCGAGCTCGTCGGCGAGAGCACGTGCCAGCGTGGTCTTCCCGCATCCCGGTAGACCGGCGAACACCACCAGATGAGGAGACCCGGCTGCCATAGGGCCGATCCTATGTGCCGCATCCGAGACGATATCCGCGGGCGCGCACAGACCGGACCGGCCGGGCAGCTGCCACTGTCGCGAACGAGCTAGCCGCGACCGGAACGACCGCCGGGCGTATTACCGGTGAAGGCGTCCCATTCGGTGGCGGTGAAGACGAGTGCCGGGCCGGTGGGGTTCTTGGAATCACGGACGCCGACATGCCCGCCGTCGAGAAACGCGACTTCCACGCACTCCTTGGTTCCGCCACTGCGACTGCTCTTGAACCATTTCGCCTCGGATAGGTCGACGTTCACCGTTGGTGCTCCCTTGCTGCCGTGCGCAGCAGATTCCTGCTGCTGACCTCATCCAGCGCGGCGCGTTGCACGAGATCGCACGCCTCTACGTATCGCTGCACAATACCGACCTTCTCGCTGTACATGTCGCCGGTGTAATTCTCGGCGTAGACGATCGTCGGCTCGGCGGGTCTGTCCGGACCGTCCGCGTCGAATTCCATGATCACGAAGGGGCCGATCTGCTCACCGACCGGCATACCGGCGGAGAAAGGTAGAACGCGCAGTCGGACGTTCGGGAGCGTGCCGGCATCGGCGAGGTGCCGCAATTGTGTTGCCATGACCCGGGGTCCGCCGATCGACCTGCGCAACACCGTCTCGGCAAGGACAACGTTCAGCCGTGCCGGCCTGGCCTTCCGGGTGATCAGCGCCTGCCGTCTCATCTTGAGCCGAACACGCTGTTCCCGCTCCTCCGCGGTGTCGTCGGGACTCGCGACCCGAGCCAACGCGCGTGCGTAGTCCTGGGTCTGCAACAGACCGGGAACCAGGTCGGGTTGATAGGTCGTCAAGACCCGGGCCGCGGATTCCAGTCCCATGTACACACTGAAGTTGGCCGGAATCACACTGCCGAATTCGTGCCACCAGGACTTCGCGCCTGTTTCGCGGGCCAGTCCCCGCAACCCCGCCGCTTTGTCCTCGTCGATCTCGTAGATCTCGATCAACCCGTCCAGGTCGCGGATACGGATCCGCTGGTTCTGCCCCGTCTCGATGCGTTGCAGGCTGCTCTTGCCCCACTCCATGAGCGCCGCCGCTTCGGCCATGGTCAGGCCGATCGCTTCGCGTGCTTCGCGCAGATACCGGCCGAGCTGCCGTCTGGTGATACTGCTGTCCCTATCAGTCAAAACCGTCCCCTTTTGGCTGGATGAGAGCTGGCGAATCGCCAGATATGCATACTCTCAGTCCGTCAGCGGCACGCCGGTTTTCGGTTTTCTCGCCGGTTCGGTTCCGGGTGTTCGCGGGGTTGGGGGCGGGCGTCGGACGGGTTCGGCGGGCGGGGTCAGGCGGCGGGCATGGTCTCCCGCATGGTGGCGGCGGTGGTGGCCGAGTCGTAGCCGGGGGCGACGCCGTCGACCAGGATGATGTCGCCGTCGATATGCCGCGACCGCAGTGGCGCGATCTCCCGGTAGGCGGGCGAATCCCACCAGGCCCGAGCCTCGCCCATCCCGGGGAACCCGATCACCACGACGAAACCGGGCCAGCGGCCTTCCTTCACCTCGTGCCGGGCGGCGTGTACGAGGAAGCGGCCGCCGAACGGTTCGAAGGTGCCGGGTATGCGCTCCATGTATTCGGCGATCTCGGGGTGCGGATCGGCGGCTTGCAGGTGGGCGATGGCGTAGGCGGGCACGATCTCGTCCTCTCGATCGGTTCGATGTACCGATCATGGCGGTACGGCGACCGTGGCACGATTACCTGGGAGGTAAACGGATCGGCTACCCGCGGGGTTATCGGCGCAAGGCGGCGGCGAGGGCGGCGATCTGCTCGGCGGGCGGGTCGTATCCGGGGAAGTAGCAGCACACGCGGTCGGCGAAATCGCCGAAGCGGCGGAGGATCTCGGCGGCGCAATCCTGCGGGGTACCGCGGACGGCGAGGGTGTCGACCATATGGTCGGAGATCCGGTCGAACATCGTCATGATGTTGCCGGGCTTGGAGAGTGCGTTGAGCTCCGGTTGCAGCTGCTCCCAGCCCTCGACCTCGAGCACCGGCCGGTACGCCGGGGTCGAGCTGTAGAAGGCGAGCAGGCCGCGTACCCCGGTCGAGGCCGCCGTGAGTTCCTCCGCCGATTCACCCATCGCCACGATCATCTGCGGATAGATCGGGAATTCGGTGCGGCCCGCCTGTTTCATCCCCTCCGCCACGGCGGGCAGCGTGCGCTCCCGGAAATGGCGATGGCTGTGGAAGGGCATCACCAGCAGTCCGTCCGCGACTTCGGCGGCGGTCCGGGTCATCAACGGGCCGAGCGCACCGAGCAGGACCGGCGGGGGCCCGTACGGGTTGGGTCCGGGGACGAAGGTGCTCGGCATGAGAGTGTGCCGGGTGTGCTCGCCGCGGAAATCCAAGGGCGCACCGTCCTGCCAGGAGTGCAGAATCGTGCGTACCGCCAGCACGATCTCGCGCATCCGGGCTGCCGGAGCGGACCATGTGGCGCCGTAGCGCTTCTCGATATGGGGGCGGATCTGCGAACCGAGGCCGAGCCGGAAACGCCCACCCGACATCAGTTGCAGGTCCCATGCGGCATGCGCGAGGTGCATCGGGCTGCGCGGCATGGCGATCGCGACATTGGTCATCAGGTCGGCATCCACCCGGCCGGCGACGGCGGCCAGGGGGAGCAGGACATCGTGGGGGCCTTCGAAGGTGAACAACCCCGCGGCGCCGGCGTCGACGAGGGTCCGGGCGCGTTCGGCGCTGCGGTCCGGGCGGGCGTCCAACTGGAGATCGAGCAGCATCAGTTCATCCAAGTACACCCGGGCGGTCCCGGAGAGCGATTCGGCCCGGCCCGGTATCGGAGGCCGAGGCGGACGGGCCGGTGCGCCCTTCCACCTCGGCTCTCGTCACCTACCCTCCGGCTGCGCCGTCGGCCGCGAGTTCGCCCGCTTCGGGCGGAACCGACTCCGCCAGCGCCCGGCGCATCACTGCCGAGCCCTGTTCGACGAATTCCGATATCGGCGCGGCGAGATCGTCCGGCAGCACGTCGGTATGCCAGACGAACAGTGTTCCACCCCCCGCGTCGGGCAGTGCCTGCATGGAGGCGTGGTGGTGGGACGGGTGCAGGCTGCCGCCGACTATGGAGTAGGCGACCCGCTTGCGCACCGGGTCGAGATCGACGAGCCGTTCGGCGACGATCGTGCCGTCGGCGAAGGTGACGGTCCGCGTATCCGCGTCCAGCCGGGTGCCGGTGACGAAACCGAGGGCGAGGCGCTGCACCGCGCCGAAATCACCGAGTACCTCCCACACCTGCTCGGGTGTGGCGTCGACGACGAATTCCTTGTGAATGGATGCCATGGAGTCCTCCTGTGGTGGGCCCACTCAGCATTCATTCCGGACCGTCCCGGGTATTGAAGATCCTTGCACGGCGTCACGTGTCGTAGCCGGGGCGTACGGTCTCCGGGTGCTGTCCGCTGTAGCCCTCGCCGCCCGGCCCGCGTTCGCCGTCACCGCGGTGACCTGCCGCGCCGACCACACCCGCTGGTCGGAGCCGGAAGTACGCGACGACCAGCGCCTGGTGCTCGTGCGCCGCGGCCGGTTCCGGCGGCAGTCCGGCGGGGGGTCCGCCGACCTCGACCCGACGGTCGGCTATCTGGGCGCACCGGGCGAGGAGGAACGGTTCGCCCATCCCGCCGGTGGGGACCTCTGCACCGTGGTGACCATCGCGCCCGAACTCTGGTCGGGGCGTACGGGTGCGGTGTACGTCGACGCCCGTATCGAGCTCGCACATCGGCGGCTGCTCGCCGCCGCCGATGGCGGCGATATCGACTACGCGCTGGCCGAAGAACTGCTCCGGCTCGTCGCGCTCGCCGCCGGACAGCCGAGCCCCCGGCCGCGGCCCACCGACCGGGCGCTGGTCGCGGCGGCCCGGGAGGCGATTCTCGCGGGAGTACCGGAGGCGGCCGGGCTACCGGCCCTGGCCGCCCTGCTGAATGTTTCGCCGTACCGGCTGAGCCGGACGTTCTCCCGGCAGATGGGCCTATCGCTGACTCGCTACCGCAACCGTGTCCGCGTCGGCCGGGCACTGGACCGGCTCACCGACGGCGAAACTCGACTCGCCGAGCTCGCGGCGGATCTCGGTTTCGCCGACCAGGCGCATCTGACCCGTACCGTCCGCGCTCACCTCGGCGACACCCCGCTCGCACTGCGCCGGCTCCTCGCGGCGCCGGCCACCGGGCCGGCCCACCGGACCCGGCCACGCCCGTGACCGAGCCGGCCCCGTGCCGCGCAGTCCGTGCGCGTCGCGCATCGTCTGCGGAGCCGTCCCAGCTCAGGCGAGGCCGTCCGGGCCGGCAATTCTCAGGGTGTCCGCGATAACGCCACCGCGCCGGGCAGGGCGGCACCGGTGGACGCTATGAAACCGTGTTCGTATCCTCGTCGCATGAGGGCGGAGTACGACGAGGTCGACGAGAAGATCATGGACGCCGCGCTCGAACGGATCCTGCAACTCGGGATCCGACGCTCCAGCCTGGAGGACATCGCGCGGCGCGCCGGGATCAACCGGATCACCATCCACCGCAGATTCGCCGGCAAGGACAAACTCGTCGAGGCCGTCATCGAACGCGAGACCCGGCGCATGCTGGACGAGGTCACCGCGATCGCCACCACCGCCGACGGGGTGGACGCCCAGATCGAGGAGACCACCCTGCACGTCCTGTTGCAGACCCGCATCCACCGGTTGGTCACCCACCTGCTGCGGGTCGCCCCGGACGAGGCGCTGAGCTTCTACACCGTGCAGGGGGAACACCTGGTCGGTCTCGGTATCGACTACATCTCCGGCGTGCTCACCCACGCCCAGAACGCCGGCCTGATCGACCGCTACGACCCACGCCCGGTCGCCGAACTGGTCGCCCGTCTCGCCCATTCACTGATGCTCACCCCGGGCAACAGCGGCGGCACCGACTTCACCGATCCCGAACAGGCCCGCGCGTTCGTCCGTACGACGATCGTGCCACTGATGAAACACGGTATCCCCGCCCCGCCTCCGGACAACTCCCGCGCCGGGTCCCGGCCGCCGTCGTGAAGCCCGAACCCGGTGCTTTTGTCGTGACCGCGCGTCGCGCCCCGGCGCTCCCGCTCCGCTGCGCGGCCCGGGCCCGGCCGGTCTCGTGGAGGTAGGTTCGACAGGGTGAATGTGCACGTGGGAGGGATCGAACTCGTCGACATACCGCCGGGGCGGGTGCAGTTGTCGGATCGGCGGACTCGGCGCAGTTGGCCGGTGGACCTCGATCCGTACCGGCTGGGCGCGGTTCCTGTCACACGATCGCAGTACGCGCAGCTCACCGGCCACCGTCCGGGTGACGGCCGGGAAGAACGGCTGCCCGCCGACAGCATCTCCTGGAACGAGGCAGTTCGCTTCTGCAATGTCCTGTCCGAACGCGACGGCCTGACCCCGGCGTACCGGCTCGGCGACGAAGAGGTCGCCTGGCTGGTATCGGCCGACGGATACCGGCTGCCGACCGAGGCGGAGTGGGAACACGCGTGCCGCGCGGGCACCACCGGCCCGCGTTACGGTCCGCTCGACGATATCGCCCGCTACCGCGGCAATTCCGCCGACCGACTGCCCGAGGTGGGGACCCGGCAGCCCAACGCGTGGGGGCTCTACGACATGCTCGGCACGGTCTGGGAATGGTGCTGGGACCTCTACGATCCGGACGTGTACGGCAGCTACCGGGTGCTTCGCGGCGGCGGGTGGTTCGACGAACACTGGAGCTGCCGCGCCTCGGTCCGCCGCCGCAGCCATCCCACGGTCCGGCTCGACGATATCGGTTTCCGCGTCGCGCGGTCGGCATGACGACGACCTCCGCGCTGCGCGGGCGCAACACCGACTCAGGGCCCGAAATCCGCTGGTCGCGGTGGTGACCCCTCCGGCACACTGGCCGCGTGGCCGTAACGGAGAGGGCGGTGCCGGCGCCGAGCCGGGCTCAGGCGACCGCGCTGAGCTCGCTCTCCTGGGTGCTGTTCGCGAGTTCGGGTTCGCTGGCCGCCGCGGTGATGGCGGCGGGCTGGTCGCCGGCGGCGGTGACCTCGGTGCGACTCGCGGCGGCCGCGGCACTGCTGGTGCCGACGGTCGCGGTGTTGCGGCCGTGGGCGTTGCGGTTCGGCCGCGCCGACCTGTGGTTGCTGCTCGGCTACGGGCTGCTCGGTGTCGGCGGGGTGCAGTTGCTGTTCTTCGCGGCGGTGGCCCGGATTCCGGTCGGTGTGGCGATGGTCCTGGTCAACGTGGCTCCGGCGCTGGTCGCGCTCTGGGTGCGGGTGGTGCGGGGCACCCGGCTGCCCCGACTGGTGTGGGTGGGGATCGCGCTGGCCTCGGCGGGATCGGTGCTGGTCGCGCAGGTCTGGCGGGACGCCGGGCTGGACTTGCTCGGCGTGGCCGCCGGGTTGGGCGCGGCGCTCTGCTCGGCCGGGTACTTCCTGCTCGGTGAACACGGTGCGCGCAGGCACGACCCGGCGGGGCTCACCGCGGCCGGACTGGCGATCGGCGCGGTGGTGGTGGCGGTGATCGCCCCGCCGTGGACACTGTCGTCGGACTCGCTCACCGCCGTCGCGGTACTGGGCGGTCTGCGGGTCCCGGTGTGGCCGGTGCTGGTCGCGCTGGCCATCGTCGGAACCGTGCTGCCCTACCTGGCCGGGTTGCGGGCGCTGCGCGACCTCCCCGTCGCCCTGGCCGGTGTGCTGGCCCTGCTGGAACCAGTGGTCGCCGCCGCGCTGGCCTGGCTGCTGCTGGCCCAAGCGCTCGGGCCGGCGCAACTGGCCGGGGCGGCGATCGTGCTCTCCGGCGCGGTACTGGCGCAACTGGCTCGGCCCGGGACGATTGCCGGAGAACCGGACCGGCCCGGCGGGCGCCGGCGGTGACAGGGGCTCGAATGCGTGGTTTCGTCCGGCCCTCGTCGCCGCTCGGCCGCCACGGCCCGGCGCCTGCCGGTCGTGGCGGCCGAAGCAGCTCCCGGCCATACTGCCCGGCGGCCCTCAGGGCTCGAGATCGACCACGCCTCTGCCGCTGGCGATATCGAGTGGCACCGACACCTGATCGTGCGCGATCAACCAGATGCCGTCGATCTTGCGCAGCCCGTACGTGACCCGCACCCACATGCCGGTCACCGCCGTCCCGTCCTTCAGGGTGCCGCCCAGCCGGGCGAAGGCGTGCCCGAACGCCACCTCGTCACCGATGGTGAAGGCCGCATCGCGGATCTCGTAGGTCACGTCCTCGAAGATCCGGAACACGTTCGCCCAGTTCTCCAGCTTCGCCGCTGTCCCGACGTGCTGGAGCGGCGGCTCGACATCGAAGGACACCACGTCGGGGGTGTACAGCTGCCGCAGTGCCTCGAGGTCTCCGGCTCCGAGCCCCTCGATCACCTTGTCGAGCTGCCCACGGATCGCGGTCTCGTCCGCCTCGACGCGGTCAGCGCGCGACCGAGAGTGCGGTGTCGTCATGATCGGTTCCTTCCGAGTCGATATGCGGGGTGTCGGTGCCGGTCCGGCGTAGCGGCGCCAGGGCAGTGCTCCAGGCGAGAACCTGATCCAGCAGCGTGCCCAGGGCGGCGGCATGGTGATCGCGTGGTGTGAACGTGGTGAAGTTCTCGAAATCGGTGTGCAGCGAGATCGCGACCTGGTGGCTCACATCGGCCATACCCAGCGTGCTGCAGACCGTCCGCAGCTGCACCACCGCGCGGGCACCGCCGCCCGCCCCGTAGGAGACGAATCCGATCGCCTTGTCGGCCCACTCCGCGCACAGGTGGTCGATGGCGTTCTTCAGCACGCCGGGCGGGCCGCCGTTGTACTCCGGGGTCACCACCACGAAACCGTCGAACGGGGCGATCCGCTCGGCCCACGCGCGGGTGTGCGCGTGGACCGACGGACCGAACATGGGTGCCACGGGTTCGTCCAGATGCGGTAGCGGGTGGTCGCGGAGATCGATCAGCTCGAATTCGGCGTCGCCGCGCCGCGCCGCCGTGTCCAGAACCCACCGGGCGACCTGCGGGCCGTTGCGGTTGGGCCGGGTACTGCCGAGGATGATGCCGATTCTGATCACTGTCCGAACTCCTGCTCTGCTGAAGGTGTCACGACCTTCCGACGAGACAGCCCCGCGGAACGTCAGGCCGCCTCACAGATCGGGCCGCTGATTCGTCGGGTTCGATAGGAGACGCGCAGAGCTAAGGAGCCCACCATGACCGACCCGCACCTGACCGCGGTGATCAGCGAACGCCGTCAGCTGATCAATATCGCCTACCGGCTGCTCGGCTCGCTGGCCGAGGCCGAGGATGTGGTGCAGGAGACCTACGCGCGCTGGTACGCGCTGCCGGAGCGGCAGCGGCAGGAGGTGGCGGCGCCCGGCGCGTGGCTGACCACGGTCGCGGGCCGGATCTGCCTCGATCTGCTCCGCTCGGCCCGCAGCAGGCGGGAACGCTATGTCGGCGAATGGATTCCGGAACCGATACCCGGCAGGTCCGAATGGCTCGATGGTCCCGCACCCGCCGACCCCGCCGACCGGGTCACGCTGGACGAGTCGATCAGTATGGCGTTTCTCGTCGTGCTGGATTCCATGACACCGGCCGAACGGGTGGCGTTCGTACTGCACGACGTCTTCCGCTATTCGTTCGCCGAGGTCGCCGATATCGTCGGACGCACGCCCGCGGCATGCCGTCAGCTGGCCTCCAGCGCCCGCCGCCGTATCGATACCTCACGGGAGTCGTCGAGCGCCGAGCGCACCGAGGTGGTCCGGGATTTCAAGCGCGCCTGGCAGGCTCGCGATATCGAGGCCCTGATCGGCCTCCTCGATCCGCAGGCGCGGGCCACGGCCGATGGCGGCGGCCTGGCACCGGCCTTCCTCGAACCGATCGACGGCGGCGAACAGATCGCGCGCAGCTGGTTGGAGATCGCCGCCCGCAACCCCGGGTTCACCCTGCTGGAACACACGGTGAACGGCCAACCCGGACTGGTGGCACAGCTGGACGGCACCGTTGTCGCGGTGTACGCCTTCGATATCGCCGACGGCCTGATCACCCGCATCTGGGTGATTCGGAATCCGGAGAAACTGCGGCCCTGGACGGCCGGCTGAACCGGTGCAGAGTTCCATCAGGTGTTCGACGAATTTCCTTGTGGCATCCGGGAGAGGATCCGCCCGGATGCCCCATGCAGTCGGTCGGTCCCGGGGCGGGATTCGGTCTTTATTCAACCCATCCGCGAAGCAAAGTGTGCAATTCATCCCGTGAATATTCGGGGAAAGTCGAATTACGGGAGAATCGCTCATGATACAAGTCGACCCAGGTCTCGAAGAGGCCTGGGTTGGCAGTAACGCTGGGCCGCATCTCCGCAGCGCCCATAACTGTTCCTCTCCAGTCCGCCATAGTGCGGTACATGCCGAGGCCGGCCTCGATATCCACGCCGGGATTCGCAGGTGATATCCGCTCGATCCACATCGCAGTGGCCTGAGCGCGGGTCGCCTCATCCGTCCCCCACAGACGCTCGAGGAAAAGCGACGCATTATGGATCGGATCACCGGGTCCGGCGAGCTCCCAATCAAGGATCCACAATTCCCCTCGGTCATCGAGCCGAAGATTGGACGGATAAAGGTCGTTGTGAGCGAAGACAGCCGGTTCACCCGCACGACCCGAGTCGGGCCGAATATACTCCGACAACGGCCCGATCCCGAGTTCGGCGAGCCTGGACCGCTGATCCTGTGGCAGGTTGTGATACGAATCGTCGGCATGCTGGATCATCTGCCGCTGCCACTCCGGAATATCCATATCCAGTCCTGCCGGTACGGCGTGTGAGGACATCGACTGCACCTGATCCAGAAGATCGGGTAACCAATTCAGCATTTCGGAACCATCGGCAGACCGGATTTCATGGGGGATGTACTGCATGATAGTGAACTCTGTACCGGTAGTCGGGTCCGTTCCGGCGTAGAGTATCTTCGGTGTTCTCACGTCACACTCACGTGCGTATTCGATCGCCGTGTTCTCGGGCATCCATTTCTTCAGAAAAGCTTCGACCGGTTCTTCTTTTCTGGACCTGACCACCGCCGGGCCTACGCTTGTGTCGACCAGATTGATCCTGTTGCCGGCCCCGGCGAAGTCCGGTTCCCGATCCCGGGCCTGCTCGTACAATTCTCGGGCTTCTTCCGGAGATATTTCCGATCGGCGGCCACCCCTCGGCCCTAGTGCCTCCGGCCGCTCCGGATCCGTGATGGCGGAATTCTCTCCCCAACGACGCGTGTTCTGCTCGATCTCGTTGGCGCCGAGATTCTCGGCTCGTTCGGTGTTGGAGCCCTCTCGCCACCGATCGGCAGGTGTACGCGCCGCCCACGGATCGGTGGGGCGCGACGTCGCACGTTCGACCTGACCGTAGCCTCGGAGGTCGCCGCCGGCCAGCTCGTTGACCCCGTCGCCCAGTCGCGGACCGACTCTACTGCGCCGTGTGAGATCATCGGTGGCTTTGCCGAAGGTATCGACGATCCTGGACGCGACATCGGTGAATTGGATGGCGATTTCGTTGTGGAACGGGAAAGGCATGGAGGCTCAGTCGTCCTCGTCCGGGCGGTCGGGATCTCGTCGCGGCCGAGGGCTGTACCCGAAATCTTCATCCACGCGGTTCGGCCCTGGTGGTGGGGTGGACGGTTACTCGCACCGCGCTGCTGTGCTCGAGCATGACCTCCGCGTCGCGAGCATGCGTTTTCCGACGACGAACAACAGGACCCAGACCCGGTCCCGGTCCTCCGCCGAGGAGGGCGCTGGTTTGTAATCGGCGCAAGGGGATCTCGCCTGCCATGCCAAACACTCTCCGCTGCACCGATACCAGAATCGATTGTCCGAACCTCCATCAGCGGCCACGCTCGGAATAGTGAGACACCGCGTGCGCCGCGTCGGTCCGGTAGGTGGTGACCACCGTACTCGGCGTCCATTCATGGCACGCCGCGAGAGACGGCGCGGGCGGGATCACCCTGCTGGATCGCACAGTGAACGGCCAACCCGGACCGGTGGCACAGTTGGACGGCGCCGTCGTCCCGGTGGACGCCTTCGACATCGCGGGCGGCCTGATCACTCGCATCCGGGCGATCCGGAACCCGGAGAAACTGTGGCCCTGGACGGCCGAGCGCGCGGATCAGGGCTCGCGGGCGACGCCGGGATGCCGGTATTCGAGGTACTCCGACGTCGGGTAGCTCGCGTCCAGTGTGACGTGCGCCTCCAACTCCGGATACGGCAGGTAGGCGCCCGACCGCGTCTGTTCGAGCCTGGTGGTGGGATGGACGACGCCGCGTACCGGGCCGATCAGATCGGTATGGCTGTGCAGGTACCCGGCGATGGACTCGACCAGCTTCGGATCCGTGACGCCCGACCCTTGGGTGACAAGCACCACCGGACGCCGCGACCCGGGGATGGTGTCGTCATCTCGTCGAACTCGGGACGGCGGGCAATCAGGTGGCCGAACTCCGCGCCACCCAACCGCACCGGTTCCGCACCCGTGCTGTGGTCGAGCATGACCTCCGTATCGAGAGCACGGAACTTACCGACGACGAAGAACGGGTTCGCATCCCAGTCCTCCACCAATGAGGACGCTCGTTTGTGGTCGGCGCTGGACAGCACCGGGACCCGGTTCGTGAAATGACCCAGCAATTGGCCGTCGGCCCACCGCGCGGCAGTGCGAGCATCGTCGAAGTTCGCCGGTATCCGCAGGCCGACGACTTCGCCGTGATCGTTGTGCAACGGCCGTACGACGACCCGGTCCGGATCGATCGGGATAGGTTGTCCGGAGAGGCCGAAGCCGCGCATCTTCGACGGTTCGGCGACCGCCGGCCAGCACGCGGTCGAACTGCTGCGCGCGCCGCAGCAGTGGCACAACCTCATACGCGAGTCCGTGGGCGACGAGTGGTATCACCGGCGCAAGGGGAATACCCACGGCGGCATCTGGGTCGGCGATGCCCATATTCTCGATCTCGGTCACCCGGTGATCAATCGGGATTACGAGTATGCCTCGCATATCGAAGGAGCAGCCGGCGTGTACCAGAGACAACAACGAGCGCTCCTCATCGGCAACGGGCAGCCCGCTTCGCACAACGGACCGCTGCACGAATACGGCCACGGTGCCGACCACTCGCTGGGAGACGCCAGCAAGAGACCGAACTACCAGGAAGTCCACGAGGCCACCATCCGGGTGCTGGACAACAGCGAGTACGAGGTGGTCCGAGAGGGTGCGAACCAGTAGCGGCACAAACCGGCGGAAACCTGGGCAGAGGGGTTTTCCTGGTTCTACGGAGAGCAGGGCTCTCGCCCGTTTCTCGGTTCGCAAGAGGCATCCGACCATGTGGCGTCTCGCCGACGGCGGCATAGTTCGCCGCCACACCACGGAACTTCCGGATGGGACGTTTGTCGACGGGACGATCCGCACAGATCCCACCGACCCCGCGTACGCGTACTGGGACGCGGCACTCACCCAGTGGGAACAGCAGTCCGGTGCCCGCGCCGCGGGGAGCTCTCCCGCCGGTGAGCCGCCGCCACCATCGGACCGGACCACCGCGAGCGCACCGGTCTGTCCGCCACCGAAAACCGACCGATAGCCCGACGCCGGTACACCTCGCCGACGACCGGCCGGCCCACCGACCTCTTCGACCGGGCCCGCACCCGGAAGCCGCGGGGGTGGCGCCGCAACGCGCGACGCCGGACGCACGCACCTTCCGTGGAAGGACGCACGCCCGGCGTCGGGTAGGTGCCGGGACTCACTCGGTGGGCGCGAACGCCTCCTCGATGATCTCGGCCTGTTCCACCGCGTGCACCTTGCTCGAACCCGAGGACGGGGCCGACATGGCACGCCGAGAGATACGGCGCAGGCGGCCCAGCCGCTCCGGCAGCAGCTCCGGCAGGTTCAGGCCGAAGAACGGCCACGCGCCCTGGTTCGCCGGCTCCTCCTGGACCCAGGCGATGTCGGTGGCGTTGGAGTACCGCTCCAAGGCCTCGTTCAGCCGGAACTTGGGCAGCGGATAGAGCTGCTCGACCCGGACGATGGCGACATCGTCACGCTTGCGCTTGGCCTTCGCGGCGGCCAGCTCGTAGTAGAGCTTGCCGCTGGTCAGCAGGATGCGCTTGACCGCGGCGCGGTCGCCGATGCCCTGTTCGTAGGTGGGCTCGTCGAACACCGAGCGGAACTTGGACTCGGTGAAATCCTTCAGATCGCTGACCACGGCCTTGTTGCGCAGCATCGACTTCGGGGTGAAGACGATCAGCGGACGGCGGATACCGTCCAGCGCGTGCCGGCGCAGCAGGTGGAAGTAGTTCGCCGGGGTGGACGGCACCGCCACCGTCATCGAACCCTCCGCGCACAGCTGCAGGAAGCGTTCGATCCGGCCGGAGGTGTGGTCCGGGCCCTGACCCTCGTGCCCGTGCGGCAGCAGCAGCACGACCTCCGACAGCTGGCCCCATTTGGCCTCACCGGAGGAGATGAACTCGTCGATGATCGACTGGGCGCCGTTGACGAAATCACCGAACTGCGCCTCCCACAGCACCAGGGCGTCCGGGTTACCCAGCGAATAGCCGTATTCGAAGCCGACGGCGGCGAATTCGCTCAGCGCCGAATCGTGCACCGCGAACCAGCCCGGGTTGGCGCTGTTGATGTTGTGCAGCGGGGTGTACTCGGCCGCGGTCTTGCGGTCGATGATCACCGAATGCCGCTGGGTGAAGGTGCCGCGGCGGGAATCCTGACCGGTCAGGCGGACCGCCCGGCCCTCGTCGATCAGGGTGCCGAAGGCCAGCAACTCGGCGAACGCCCAGTCGACCTTGCCCTCGTAGGCCATCTCGCGGCGCTTCTCCAGCACGGGCTGCACGCGCGGGTGCACGCTGAAACCGTCGGGCACGTTGAGGAACGCGTCGCCGATCCGCTGCAGCACCGATTTGTCGACCGCGGTGAGCACGGTGGACGGGATCTGCTGATCGTCCTCCACCGATTCGCTCGGACCCGGCGGGTATTTCTCCAGCTCCCGGACTTCGTTGAAGACCCGCTCCAGCTGGCCCTGGTAGTCGCGCAGAGCGTCTTCGGCTTCCTTCAGCGAGATATCACCGCGGCCGATCAGGCTCTCGGTGTAGCTCTTGCGGACGCTGCGCTTGGTGTCGATGACGTCGTACATGTACGGCTGGGTCATCGAGGGGTCGTCGCCCTCGTTGTGGCCACGACGGCGGTAGCAGATCAGGTCGATGACCACGTCCTTGCGGAACTTCTGCCGGAAATCGACCGCCAGGCGGGCCACCCAGTCGCAGGCCTCCGGGTCGTCGCCGTTGACGTGGAAGATCGGGGCGCCGATGAACTTCGCGATATCGGTGGAGTACTCGGTGGAGCGGCTGTTCTCCGGGGCCGTGGTGAAACCGATCTGGTTGTTCACCACGATGTGGATGGTGCCGCCCACGCGGTAGCCGCGCAGACCCGACAGGTTCAGCGTCTCGGCCACCACGCCCTGACCCGCGAACGCGGCGTCACCGTGCAGCATCAGCGGCACGACCGAGAAGCCCTCGGGGCCGTCGCCCTTGTCCAGCAGATCCTGCTTGGCGCGGACCAGACCCTCGAGCACCGGATCGACCGCTTCCAGATGCGAGGGGTTGGCCGTCAGCGAGACCTCGATCTCGTTGTCGCCGAACATCTGCAGGTAGTTGCCGCGCGCACCGAGGTGGTACTTCACATCGCCCGAGCCGTGGGTGGCGGCCGGGTTCATATTGCCCTCGAACTCGGTGAAGATCTTCGAGTACGGCTTGCCGACGATATTGGCCAGCACATTGAGGCGGCCGCGGTGCGGCATACCGATGACGACCTCGTCGAGCGAATGCTCGGCGCACTGGTCGATCACCGCGTCCATCATCGGGATGACGGTTTCGGCGCCCTCCAGCGAGAAGCGCTTCTGGCCCACGTATTTGGTCTGCAGGAAGGTCTCGAACGCCTCGGCCGCGTTCAGCCGGTTCAGGATGTACTTCTGCTGGGCGACCGTCGGCTTGACGTGCTTCTGCTCGACCCGGTTCTGGATCCACTCCAGCTGATCGGTCTCCAGGATGTGGGTGTACTCCACGCCGACGTGGCGGCAGTAGGAGTCGCGCAGCACCGACAGCACATCACGCAGCTTCATCCGCTCTTCGCCGTGGAAGCCGCCCACGTTGAACTGGCGGTCCAGGTCCCACAGGGTGAGCCCGTGCTGGGTGACATCGAGGTCGGGGTGGCTGCGGAACTTGTCCTTGACCAGGCGCAGCGGATCGGTGTCGGCCATCAGGTGGCCGCGGTTGCGGTAGGCGGCGATCATCTCGAGCACGCGGGTGCTCTTGTCGACGCCGCGTTCCTTGACGTCCTTGCGCCAGCGGATCGGCTCGTACGGAACGGCCAGACCGTGGAAGATCTCGTCGTAGAACTCGTCGGCGATCAGCAGATTGTGGATGGTGCGCAGGAAATCACCGGATTCCGCGCCCTGGATGATGCGGTGATCGTAGGTGGAGGTCAGGGTCATGAGCTTGCCGATGCCGATCTCGGCGATCCGCTCGTCGCTCATCCCCTGGAACTCCGCCGGGTACTCCATGGCGCCCGCGCCGATGATCGCGCCCTGGCCCTGCATCAGGCGGGGCACGGAGTGCACGGTGCCGATGGTGCCGGGGTTGGTCAGCGAGATGGTGACCCCGCTGAAGTCCTCGGCGGTCAGCTTGCCGTCGCGCGCGCGGCGGACGATGTCCTCGTAGGCGGTGTGGAACTGACCGAAGGTCATCTCCTCGGTGCCCTTGATGGCGGCGACGACCAGCGACCGGCTGCCGTCTTTACCGGGCAGGTCGATGGCCAGACCGAGGTTGGTGTGCGCGGGGGTGACCGCGTTCGGCTTACCGTCGACCTCGGCGAAATGCCGGTTCATGTTCGGGAACGCCTTCACCGCCTGCACGATCGCGTAGCCGAGCAGATGGGTGAAGGAGATCTTGCCGCCCCGGGTGCGGGCGAGATGGTTGTTGATGACCAGCCGGTTGTCGATCATCAACTTGGCCGGCACGGCCCGCACGCTGGTGGCGGTCGGGATGCTCAGCGAGGCCGACATGTTCTTGGCGACCGCGGCGGCGGCGCCGCGCAGCACCTTCTTCTCGTCGGCGGCGGGGGCCGGCTTCGGCGCGCCCGAGGTGGGGGCGGCGTTGGAAGACGGGGCCGGCGTGGTCTGCGGGGCCCGCTGCTGGGTGGCGGCGTTGGTGGTCCGCGCGGAGGTGGTGGCGGCCGGGGCCGCCTTCGGTGCGGCAGCCGGAGCGGAGCTGCTGGACGGCGCGTTCGGCGCGGCGGCCCGCGTCCGGACAGAAGCGTTTTCGGCGGGCACAGCGGCGGGGGCGGATTTCACCGCCGAGGTCGGGGTCGCCGCCGGCGCGGACTGGGTGTTACCGGAATCACCGGAGATCTCGGGGGTGTAGTCGGCGAGGAACTCGTGCCAGCTGGCGTCGACCGAGGATGGATCCTGTTTGAACTTCTGATACATCTCGTCGACCAGCCACTGGTTCTGACCGAACTGGGATTTTGAGCTGCTCACAGCAGGTGTTCGCCTCATTTCGTTCTTCGCGCTGCGACGTTTGTGACGTGCCCGGCACCGGGCCTCGGTGGATGGTTACCGATACGCCCTGCAGACGAGGATATGCCCCCGCGCACATCCACTCGGTCACCGACCACCGGACAATCCCGACCTCATTGTTGACGACTCGTCCTCGACCGAGAATATTCCGTCGCCGCTTCCGGCCGCTGTCCAGAGGCGGGCATAGTGCCCGTCGGCCGCCACGAGCTCGGCATGGGTGCCTATTTCCACGATCCGGCCGTGCTCCACGACGGCGATCCGATCCGCCCGCGCGGCCGTGGCGAGACGGTGCGCGACCACCACGGTCGTGCGGTGACGGGCCAGCGATCCGGTCGCGGCCAGCACTTTTTCCTCGGTATCGGGGTCGAGGGTGGCGGTCGCCTCGTCGAGCAGCAACAGATCGGGGTCCACCAGCTGGGCGCGCGCCAGGGCGATGAGCTGACGCTGACCCGCCGAGAGCCCACGGCCGCGCTCGCCCACCGGACGTCCGAATCCGCCGGGGAGACCGGCGATCATCTCCCGCGCACCGACCGCGCGGGCGGCCGCCTCGATCTCCGCCTCGGTCGCGGAAGGTTTCCCGAACGCGATGTTGCTCGCGATATCGCCGGTGAACAGGTGAGCTTCCTGCGGGACCATCCCGAGCCGGGCGCGGTAGCGGTCCAGCCGGTAGTCGCGGATATCGACGCCGTCCACCCGGATGACCCCGGTATCGGCGCCGGAGAGGTCGTAGAGGCGGGCGAGCAGTTTGACGATGGTGGATTTTCCGGCGCCGGTCGCGCCCACCAGGGCCAGCGATTCACCGGGCGCGACCGTCAGATCCACATCGTCGAGCGCGAAACGCTCGGTGCCCGGGTAGCGGAAACGCACCGCGTCGAGGGCCAGATCGCCGCGCAGACCCGCGGTGATCGGGTCGGCGCCGGGCGGGTCGGCGCCGATCGAGGACGGGGTGCGCAGCAGATCACCGATGCGGCGCAGGCCCACGCGCGCCTGCTGGTAGCCGTCGAAGACCTGCGACAGCTGCTGGACCGGACCGAACAGCAGTTCCAGATACAGCACGAAAGCGACCAGGGTGCCGGTGCTGGTGGTGCCGGCGGCCACCGCGTGCGCGCCGGTGAACACCACCAGGGCCAGTGCCAGGTCGGTCCACGCCGCCACGAACGCGAAGTACAACGCGATGGCGCGCTGGGCCCGCATCCGGCTGCGCCGGTACTTCGTGGAGTACTCGGCGAACCGGTGCGCCGCGAGTCGTTCGTGCCGATTGGCCTGTACGGCCCGCAGCCCCGCGATGTTCTCCTGGAAATCCGCGTTGACCGTGGAGACCCGTTCCCGCGAGACGGTGTAGGCCACCGAGGCGACGCGCCGGAACACCGCGGTGGCGATGATCAGCGGCGGAAGCACCCCGAGCAGCACCACCAGAGCCAACCGCAGATCGATCACCACCAGGGCGACCGCGATACCGGCCAGCGACAGCACGCTCACCAGCGCGGTGGACACTCCGGTCTGCAGGAAGGTGGACAAGGCGTCCACATCGGTGGTCATCCGGGTCATGATCCGGCCGGACAGTTCGCGTTCGTAGTAGTCCAGACCGAGCCGCTGCAGGTGGGCGTAGCTGCGGATACGCAGTCCGTACAGCACCCGTTCGCCGGTGCGGGAGGTGAACAGGGTGGTCGCGGCGGCCACCAGCCAGCCCGCCAGCACCAGCCCGGTACCGAGGACGGCCGACCAGGTGAGAGCGCTCGGCTGCGCACCGGAGACACCGGCATCGATGGCATGGCGCACCAGCGGCGGAAAACCGATCCCGATCAGGGCGTCCAATGCCAGCAGGGCCACCGAGGCCAGCACCAGGGTGCGCACCGGCCACAGCAGCCGGCCGAGCCGGAACCCCGGATCCGGTTCCCGCAACCGGGAGGCGTCCAGACCCGGCCGCTCGGTGGCGGCGGGCAGCGCATCGATGGCACGCAGCAGTTCGGGGGTCGCGCCGAGGTCGGGCGTGGGGCCGAAGCGGTCGGCGGACGCGGGCGGGGGCAGCCGGTCGGGCTGGTAGACCGGGCCGGCGACCGGCACCGTGTCCGGTTGCGGCAGGCGGATCACCCGGTCGGCGTGGGCGAGGGTCGACTCGCGGTGGGCCAGGATGATGGTGGTGCGGGCGCCCTGATCGGGCAGTGCGCCGAAAATAGCCGCCTCGGTGACCGCGTCCACCGCGGAGGTGGCGTCGTCGAGCACCAGAATGCGCGGGCGAGCCAGTAACGCCCGGGCCAGGGCGATGCGCTGCCGCTGGCCGCCGGAGAGGGTGAGCCCGCGTTCCCCGACGACGGTGTCGTAGCCGTCCGGGAGCTGTTCGATGAACTCGTCGGCGGCGGCCTGCCGTGCCGCGGCCCGGATCTCCTCGGGCGTGGCGTCGGGCCTGCCCAGGGCGATATTGGCGGCCACGCTGGAACTGAACAGGAACGGATCGTCGAAGACCACCCCCACCGCGGCCCGCAGTTGCGCCGCGGACACCTCCGCGATGTCCACCGGCTGCGCGCTACCGGTGCCCAGCAGCCGGATCCGGCCGGCATCGGGTGCGTAGAAACGGGGCAGCAGCAGCGACAGCGTGGTCTTACCCGACCCCGCCGGACCGATGATCGCCACCGTCTCACCCGGCCGGACCCGCAGGTCCAGGTCGCGCAGCACCGGTTGCGCGGGATCGAAGCCGAAGCTCACCCCGTCCAATTCGATACCCAGCGGGCCCTCCGGCACCGGCACCGGCCGCGGCGGATCGGCCACCGCCGGACCCGCGTCGATCACCTGATACACCCGTTCGGCCGCGGCCCTGGTGAGCTGGGCCATGATGATCACCGAGGCCATGGTGCGGGCGGTGGTGGTCATGGTGGTGACGTAGGCGCTGAACGCGAGGAAGGTGCCGAGGCCGATCTGGCCGTGCAACGCGAGCCAGCCGCCCACCGCGATCACCACCACCAGACCCGCCTGCGGGATGGCCGCCAGCGTGGGGGAGAAGCGGGCGTTGATCCGGGCCGCGCGCATCCGCTCGGCGAACAACCGGCGGCCGTGCTGTTCCAGCACATCGACCATGCGGGCTTCCTGGCCGAAGCCTTTCACCACCCGGACCCCGGTGACCGTCTCCTCCACGTGCTGGGCGAGTTCGGCGGCCCGCTGCTGGGCCGACCAGGTCGCGGCGTGCAGCCGGGGCCGCATCCGGTACACCACCGCGATCACCAGCGGCACCATCAGCAGCGCCACCGCCGCCAGCGGCGGGGACAGCCACAGCATCACCGCGCCGGCGAGCAGGAACTGCAGAAACGACATTCCCGAGAGCGGTGCCATCGCCAGCAGCGACTGCACCAGCTGCAGATCGGTGATCGAGCGGGAAACCACCTGGCCGGTGCGCAACGCGTCCTGACCCGCGCCGTCGAGCCGCTGCAATGATCCGAGCAGCTGCACGCGCAGGCCGTGCTGGACGTCGAGGGACAGCTTGCCGGCCAGCATCCTGCGTCCGAAGGACGCGGCGAACCGGCCCGACGCCAGCAGGGCCAGCAGCCCGGCGACGATACCGATCACCCGGGTGGCACCGCTGGTCGCCGAATCCACGGCCCATTTGGTGAGCAGCGGTGCGATGATCTCGGCCGCCGCGCCGGCCACCAGGGCTACGGCGATACCGGCCAGCGTGCCCCCGTACCGCCGGCACTCCGACCACAGCCTGCGGAGCCATCCCGGCCGCGCGCCGCTACCCATGAGCCCCCCTTACACCTCGACCTGTCATCGACCATAACGACGCCCGGTGACGAGGTCTTGTTCCCGGCGGCCCGCCGGGAAGGACTCAGCGCCTCACAGTTCGGCCCGGCGCAGCGCCCACCAGCCGGCCGCGCCGACCCCGAGGGACCACAGCAGCAGCACCACGATCGCGGCCGGAGCGGGAGCCAGCAGATCGCTGTCGGCGAACGAGCCGACCAGCACGGTGCTCAGTGTCGCCGAGCCGGGCAGCAGCGTCGCCGCGCCCGGCAGCCCTATCCCGGCCGTCACCACCCACAGCAGCGGTTCGGCGAGCAGAACCCAGACCAGCACCGCGCCGACCGCCAACGCCGGCGAGCGCAGCAGCAGCCCGAGCCCGGTGCCGATCACCGCCCAGCACACCGCGGCGAGCAGGCCGCCACCGAGTACCGCGAACAACGCGGCGGTGATCTCGAATTTGCCGCGCCCGAACAGCAGCAGGCAGACCACCGCCACGATCTCGACCGCCAGCGCGGTCACGGCGGCGGCAGCAGCGGTCACCAGGTATTTCGACCCGGCCAGCCGGTCCCGGTCCACCGTGAACAGGGCGGTGATCACCAGCGTGTTGTGCTGATGTTCGCCCGCCGCGCCCGCGGCCCCGAAAATACCCGCCGCGACCGCGACCGCGACCAACGCCAGATACAGCCCGATGGTCGCGGCACCGGTGACCGGATCGCTGTCGGGGTCACGTGGCCCGGCCATGATCGCGGTCACCGAAGCGGCCACGATCGTGCCGGCGACCAGGGACCCGGCCAGGACCCGGGGATAACGCAGGGTCACCGCTTTGCGGTACTCGGACAGAACCGGCGGAACAAGCTCCGCGGGTACGACGTCGATCATCGGGCAACCCCGTACGGCAGAGGAGTGGACGGCGGCATACCGGGTCCGACCGGCTGCGGCGCGGCCGCGTGGGTCAGAGAGGCGAGCACCCGGTCGGGATGGATCCGGTCGGCGACTATACGGTCCAGCCGGACATCGGCGGCGCGGGCGGCGGCCACGATATCGTCCTCGGTCGCCTCCGCTACGGCCAATTGATCGTCGGGCCGGATCACCGCGTCGGTGAAACCGCGGGCGGCCAGGGCCGTTGCGACCGCGATGGACGACGAGGACGCCACCACCAGACGGTCCGGGTTACGGCGCCGCAGCCGTGCCGGGCTGCCCTGATAGACCACCGACCCGTTGCTCAGCACCACCAGATGGTCCGCGATCGGCAGCGCCGTCACCAGGCTGGGCGTGGTGAACAGCACGGTGCCGCCGCGCCGCGTGTGGTCGCGCAGGAACCCCTGCAACCAGGACAGTTCACCCAGTGACATACCCGCGGCGGGATCGTCGAGTACCAGCAACCGGGGGTCGGGCAGCAGTGCGGTGGCCAGGGCCGCCCGGGTCTCCTCGCCGGGAGTCAGATCGTCGGGGACGGCGCGGGCGCGCTCGGTGAGGCCGGTGATCTCCAGCACGGCGCGCACCCGGCGGTCCGGGCATCCGGCCGCGGCGGCATAGACCCGCAGATGATCGCGGACCGTACGGCGCGGATGCAGACCGCGCGGGGCGAGAACGGCGCCCACCGTCGCACTGTCGCGGCCGCCGGCCACCGTGGCCGACCCGGCCGTCGGCGGGAGCAGACCCAGCAGGATCCCGGCCACCGTCGATTTCCCGGAACCGGGCGGGCCCACCAGCGCCGCGCAGGTGCCCACCGCGACATCGAAGGAGATGTCCTGGGCACCGATGGCGAAATCCTCGTACCGCTTGGTCAGACCCCGGACCGTGATCGCCGGGCGGGCCGAGGGCGTCACCGGGGCCCGGCCGGGGGCTCGGTCCCGCGCCCACGCACCGCGACCTCGTCGCGCGGCAGCTCGCTCGGAGCACCCTGCGGCAGCGACTTCGTCGGCTGCTCCAGTGCGGGCGGCAGCTGCGCGTCGATCACCATCTCGTCGGGGAAGTACGCCGGTGCCGGGCCGAATGCCTTGCGGGCGTTGTTCACGGTCGCCTTACCCAGCGCCCGGTTACCGACCCCGCCGATCACCGCGCCGATCCCGGCGGGCACCACCTTGCCGGCCATCAACGCGGCACGTTTGGTGATGAAGCGGACGATGAACCGCTTGAGCAGCGAATCGTTCATCCCGGACAGGCCCGGGATCTTGTTCGCGAACACGGTGCCCCAGTTCTTGGCCGAGGTACCGACACTCTTCTGGACGATCTCCATCCCGCTGTCCCCGAGCACCACCGCGAGCACCAGCGCCCGCCGCTGCTCGGTGTTCTCCGGCCGCACCCCGTGCACCGACGCCACCGCCAGCGTGAACAACGCGGACGCCTCCATGAAGAACGTCGTCTCCGCGCTCACCGCCGCCAACGCGGCGAGGGTCCCCACCCCGGGAATCGCGGCCGACGCCCCGACGGCGCTACCGCTACCGGTCACCGCCAGCAGATACTGGCGTTCCAGCCGCTCGACGAGCTGCGCGGGCGACTCGTCCGGATGTGCGCGCCGCAAGCGCGCGACATACTTGGCGACGGCGGGTGCTTGTAGCCGGGAACCGTGGTCCAGCGCCTCGACCACGGCCTTTTCCAATGCCCCGTTACGCACGGCGTCATCCCTCCTCTTCGGCCTCTGTGCACTGTAGGGCACCGAGGCCGTACGTTCGCTCTGACTGGTAACGGATTACCCGTATCGGGGGTTCCGATTCGCCGGACACGATGTCGGGGGAGCCGGACCGTCTGTAGTCGTGTGCATGGTGCCGACTAACGGGGCCCGTGTTCCGCCGGGACCACTTCGGCCGGGAGGGGAGGCGGCGGGGGTGTGCCGTCGCCGAAGGGGCGGCCGCCGAGGGATTCGCGGCCGTGGGGGGTGAGCCAGTTGGAGAGGTTCGGGCCCTTGGGGACCACCCGGGTCGGATTTATATCGGTGTGGACCTTGTAGTAGTGGTCCTTGATCTGGGTGAAATCGATGGTGTCGCCGAAACCTGGGGTTTGGAACAGGTCTCGGGCGTAGGCCCACAGGACCGGCATCTCGCTGAGTTTGCTGCGGTTGCATTTGAAGTGGCCGTGGTACACGGGGTCGAAGCGGGCCAGGGTGGTGAACAGGCGGATATCGGCTTCGGTGATGGTGTCGCCGACCAGGTAGCGCTGCCCGGTCAGGCGGTCCGACAGCCAGTCCAGGGCGGTGAAGAGGCGATCGTAGGCGGCGTCGTAGGCGTCCTGGGCGCCGGCGAAACCGCAGCGGTACACGCCGTTGTTCACCTCCCGGAAGACGCGGGCGTTCACCTCGTCGATCTCGGCGCGCAGCGGTTCCGGATAGAGCTGCGGTGCTCCCTCGCGGTGGTATTCGGTCCATTCGAGGGAGAAGTCGAGGGTGATCTGGGCGTAGTCGTTGGTGACGACCTGGCCGGTCGGTACGTCGACGATCGCCGGCACGGTGATGCCGCGCGGATAGTCGGGGAAGCGGGCCAGGTAGGCGTCGCGCAGGCGTGGGATCCGCAGGACCGGGTCCACGCCGCCGGGGTCCAGGTCGAAGGTCCAGCTGAGTTTGTCGTGGGTGGGTCCGCACAGGCCCAGTGAGATCGCCGATTCCAGACCGAGCAGCCGGCGCGCGATGAGAGTGCGGTTGGCCCACGGGCAGGCGCGGGCGGCGACCAGCCGATACCGGCCGGGTTCGACCGGGTAGCCGTCGCGGCCGTCGGCGGTGATCCGGGTGGTGATGTAGTTGGTGTCGCGTCTGAATTCGCCCGGTTCGACGTAGGTGCCCTGTGCGGTGTCCGAATCCGTCATGCCACCAGTCTCGCAGGGCGGGCCCATAAGCTGGCGGCATGAGCGCTAGCAAACCCACCCGGCTGGAACGTACGGTCACCGCGGGCGGTGCCGAAGTCGCCACCTTGACGTTGGCGAGCCCGCCATTGAACCTGTTCGATCAGGCCATGTTCGACGCGCTGGTCGCCGATCTCGCGGACCTCTCGGCGCGGCCGCCGCGCGCGCTGCTGATCCGGGCCGAGGGCACAGTGGTCTCGGGCGGGGTGGATGTGCACACATTCGACGGTCTCGGCGCGGCGCAGGGAGCCCAGCTGTGGCAGGACCTGTTCGCCCGGATCAGCCATCCGATCGAGGCGCTGCCGTGCCCGGTGCTGTTCGCCGCGCATGGGCTCACCCTCACCGCGGCATTCGAGATCGCGCTGGCCTGCGACCTGATCCTGGCCGCGCCGAAGGCGAAGTTCGGGCTGGTGGAGATCGTGGTCGGGCTGACGCCGTCGATGGGCGGGCCGCAGCGGCTGGCCGAACGGGCCGGGTCGGGCCGGGCCCGGGAACTCGTGATGACCGGCGACCTGTACGACGCGCAGACCCTGCGCGACTGGGGTGTGGTGAACCAGGTCCACGAGGATCTGGACAGCGCGGCGGTAGCGCTGGCCCACCGGCTGGCCGAGGGACCCACCCGTGCGCATGCCGCCACCAAACGGATCGTCGAAGCGTGGCGGTCCGGCGGGGTGGCGCACGCGGATTCGGTGACACCTCAGGTGTCCGGTGACCTGTTCGACACCGAGGATCTCCCGCGTGCGGTGCGCAGCTTCCTGGAAGAGGGGCCCGGGAAGGCGACCTACCGGGGGCGCTGACGCGCCGGATGACGATTTCGTCGTCGATCCTGGCGATTCGCCGACTCCGCACCCGGATTTGTGATCTGAGTCATATAGTCACAGGTGCAGACTGTTCGACTGTGCGGAGGTCCGATGCAAGGCGGTACGACCACGATCATCGGGCCCGCGGCCGGTCCGTCCGGCGCGGCGCGGCAGTCCGGCGGTCCGCCCGGCGGGCGGCCGGACCTGGTGGAGTTCCATATCGTCGACGACGGTGCCGCGGCGCGGCTGTCCCGGGGCGCGGACGGCATCCTGCGCTACGGCAACCTCAGCCCCGCGCTGACCGAACTCCTCGATCTCCAGGTGCACGCGTTCTCCCAGCGCGAGGCCGTGGTCGAGGTCGGCGGGGGCCGCCTCACCTACCGGGAGCTGTGGCATTCGGCGTCCCGGGTGGCCGGCGGGCTGCAGGAGCACGGGATCGGCTACGGGGACCGGGTCGCGGTGCATATGCCGCCGGGCGTGCGCTGGGTGCAGGCGTTCCTCGGGGCGCTGCTCAGCGGGGCGGTACCGGTTCTGGTCCATCACGGGCTGCCGCGTGAGTCGGCCGACAAGGTCATCGCCGACAGCGATGCCGATTTCGTCCTGGGTGCGCCCGACCGGGGTTGCGGTGCCACCCGTAGCGACAGTCGCTGGGCCCCCGATCTACCCGACGGCGCCGCGTTCATCGACGACGGCGCCGCGCTCGGTGATCTGGCACTGCTCTGTTACACCAGCGGGGCCGGGGCGGGCGTGGCGCCGACCGGGGTGGAACTGACCAACGAGAATCTGCTCTCCGCGATCCGGTCGATGGTCGCCGCCCTCGATCTGCCCACCGACGGTATGCGCAACCTCGTGCTGCAACCGCTGGCCCACGCCAGCGGCTGTGTCGATCAGCTGCTGCCCACCTTCGCGGTGGGCGGCACGGTGGTCCTGGCTCAGGGCGCCGGTGCGGTGGCGGCGGCGATCGCCGACGAAGGTGTGGATACGCTCGCCGCCAGCACCCGGGTGCTCGGCGGTCTGTTGCCGGAGCTGGCCGCGGGCCGTGCCGACGGATTGTGCACCGATCGGGTGGTCCGGATCAGCACGGCCGGTCGTCACGCCGAGACCGGGGAGCCCGCTCCGGGGTCCGCCGGTGATCTCGGTGCCGTCTTCCCCTCGGCCCGGCAGTGGTCGGTGTGGGGCGCGACCGAGACCAGCGGGATCGGGCTCGCGCTGGGGCCGACCGCCGGGCAGGCTTCCGATGCCGACGGCACCGTACTCGGGTTTCCGTTCGGCGGTACCGAGCTGGCGCTGTGCGGACCGGAGGCCGCGTCGGGACGTGGCGAGCTGCTGTGCCGCGGCCCCAATGTCACCAGGCGCTACTGGAACGATCCACAGCGCACCGCGGACCGCTTCACCGGCAGCTGGTTCCACACCGGCGACCATGTGCGCATCGGTACCGACGGTCTGGTCCGGCGCAGCGCCTGAGGGTCAGGCGACGAGTCGCTCGCGCAGCCGGTCGCGCAGGTCGGGTGTGAGTCCCACGGCGGTCAGGTAGGCCTCGAAATCACCGTGCAATTCGATACCGGATTCCAGTCCCGCCCGCAGGTACTCCTCCCGTACCTCGAGCACGGCCTGCGGCAGGTCCGCGCCGAACTCGTCCTTCAGCGAGGTGCGCAGTTCGGCGACCGCCTGATTGCTCAGCAGATAGTCGCCGAGAATCTCGGACTCGGCGACCCCGACCGCGCGCAGCAGCGTGGCGATGGTCCAGCCGGTGCGGTCCTTACCCGCGGCACAGTGCACCAGGACGGCTCCGCGGTCGGCGACGATCGCCTCGGCCAGGGCGGTGATGGCGGCGTGTGCCTCGGGCCGCGCCGGGAAGTTGCGGTACACATCCATCATGTAGGCCAGTGCGGCGCCCGGCGCGTCCTGGCGGCCGGCGCCCGCCTCGTGCGGCGGCGCGGTGACCGTCCCGTCGTCGTACGGGGTGATGCTCAGCGTGATCTCCGGCGGCAGCCGGTCGGCGCCGGCGCGTTCGATCTCTCGGTGGCCGCGCAGATCGTGGACCGCTCCCACACCCAGTTCCCGGAGGGTGGCGTGGCCGGTGTCGTCGAGCCGGCTGAGTTGGGCCGAACGGAGCAGGACTCCGGGTCGTGTCGTCCCGCCGCCGCGCAGACGCAGTCCACCGAGATCTCGAAAGTTGAAAGTGCCGCTGATCCGGAGATGCCCGGCGAGGGGAGAGCTTGTCACCGCCTCAGGCTAACCGGCGCCCGACCGTGCGCGTTGTGTGATGCCGCACAGCGGGCGAAGATCGCCGAGACCCGGTCGTAGACTGACCGATGGTCTCTGTCATGAGGCGCTGTGGCGGTACGGGTACGTCGCCCGGGGGGCGGTCCAGGGTGGGCCGGACGCACGTGTACCGGGTTACCGGGGTGCGCGGTATCGGTCCCTGAGGGGCCGTGAAAACAGTCTTCGGGTATGGGTTTCCCGTCAGAACTGTTCTCAAACCCTGAAAACCTTCTAATATCGAGAAGACGGATCGGATAGGCTGCAACTTCCCGACTATGCCTACCGATCCGGCCGGCCACTTCGGTGCCGAGTTTTCGGTCCGGAGTGTGCGAGTTGTTTGCCGAGGGAGCTTGCGTTGGGCGTACGTGGAGAAATAGCGGAGGTCCGGATCCGGTCGGCCGTGCGTGAAGCGGTCGATCATGCAGACGCGGTAATGGATATCACCGGATTACGGGCGTTGCGGGTATTGCTGCACGCGGGGGTGAGTGCCTACTGGCCGCTGGTCAAGTCGACGCCGGTACAGCAGATCCACGCCTACTCCAAGACTGTGCAGTCCCTGTGCCGGCACTGGGACTCGACCGCGGAGTACGTGCCCGACCCGGTGATCTCCGAACGGCAGCGGGCCCAGCAGCGCGCCGTGGTCGAGTGGCTGGAGCTGTGTGCCGCCCGCTCGGGCACCCGCTGGATCGAGCCGGTCGATTCGGTGGCGTCCTACGTGATCATGGTGGTCCAGGGCTCGGTGCTGCGGTGGCTGGCCGATTGCGACGACGAGGTCGTCCTCGTCGCCTTCGATGATCTGGTCTCCAATCTGGTCACCCGCGCGATCGACGCCGGAAACACCTCGTCCCGATAAAGCTGGACGTTCGACCAGTACAGTGGTTGAGTAGTCCGGGTGAGCGCGACCTCGCCGATTGCCCCACTGCACGCCGCAACCGCGGATCTCGAGCCGCCCCTGGCCGCGGTGGACCTCACCGCCCTGCGGGCCAATGCCGCCGACCTTGTGCGCCGGGCCGCGGGCCGGCCCATCCGGGTGGCCAGTAAATCGGTGCGCTGCCGCGCGGTTCTGGAGGAAGTGCTCGGCACCGGTCTGACCGCCGCGGGCGGCTTCGCGGGGCTTATGTCGTACTCGCTCGCCGAAGCGATCTGGCTCGTCCGGCAGGGCGCGCGTGATGTGCTGCTCGGGTACCCCAGCGCCGATCGCGCGGCGCTGGCCGAACTCGGCGGCGACCCGACCCTGCGCGAGGCGATCACGCTGATGATCGACGATGTGGCGCAACTGGACCTCGTCCGTGCCGCGCTCGGTAGCGCGGCCGTACATCCCCGCGTCTGCCTGGACGTCGACGCCTCGCTGCGAATCGGTCCCGTACACCTCGGGGTGCGCCGCTCGCCGATCCGGACCCCGGAGCAGGCGGCGGATCTGGCCGAGACGGCCACCGCCCGCGGGTTCCGGGTGGTCGGACTGATGACCTACGAGGCGCAGATCGCCGGGCTGCCGGACACCTCGCTGCCGGTGCGGCTGGTGAAGAAGGCCTCCGCCCGGGAGATCGGCCGGCGTCGCGGTGCCGTGCTGGACGCGGTACGGGCGGTGACCGGACCGCTCGAGATCGTCAACAGCGGCGGAACCGGTTCGATCGAATTGTCCGCCGCCGCACCGGGAGTCACCGAGATCACCGCGGGTTCGGGTCTCTACGTACCGACCCTTTTCGATGGATATCGATCGTTCCGGCCAAGGCCCGCATTGTATTTCGCGTTGCCGGTCCTGCGCCGTCCCGCGTCCGGAATGGTCACGGTCTTCGCCGGGGGATATATCGCTTCCGGGCCGGCCGGGGCGACACGCGTGCCCGAACCGGTGTGGCCGAAGGGTTTACGGCTACTGGGCACGGAAGGGGCTGGTGAGGTACAGACGCCGCTGGCCGGAGCCGCGGACCTCGCCATCGGGGACCGGGTGTGGTTCCGGCACGCCAAGGCCGGTGAGCTGTGCGAACGGTTCGACCGGTTGTATCTGGTGGACGGAGACGGCTCGCGCGCGGCGGTACCTACATATCGCGGCGAGGGTAAATGTTTCGGATGAGGGGCGACCGCAGCCGATTCGGTCGGGACACGTTATTTCTTCGGTAATTCTCGGGTGCTCCGGGGAATTCCGGGAAACGGCGCCCACTGTCCAGCAGGATGAAACGATTTGCGAATACCTAGTGGTTATCCAGTCGGACGAAACGGGAAATATTCGCTAATTCCTCGAACGTCTCCGGGAGGAATTCGGTGAGCAATGGGGATCGGATGATCACCGCCCGCCGGCGCGCCCGGCCCACCGCGTCGTGCACCAGTGCGGGCGACAGCAGCGCGCCGACGGGAATCGGAGAATCTTCGGGACTCGACGCCGCCAAGGAGAGCAGGACCACCGCCGCCTCCCGCCCGCGAAGCAGGTCCGGGGTGCCGACCAGCACCTCCTCGTACCGTGCCCGGGCCAGCAGGCTTCTGATCCGGCCCACCTGGGCGCGGTACGGCGATACCACGACGAGATCGTGCGGTTGCAGGAACCGGGGCCCGCTGCCGTCGTCCCAGCGCTGTCCCAGTAGGTCGCGGATCTGGTGCAGGACCTCGCGGGCCTCGGCGTCGGAGGCCGTGCCGTTGCCGTGGTGATCCACCCGCACCGTGACGATTCCGGGTTCGACGGCATCGGCGAACGGCTCGGCGGGCGGCGGATACGCCCGCAAGCGGTCCTCGAAGTAGAGCGGCGACAGTGCCTCGCTCAGCCGCGGGTGCAGACGCCGGGTCCGGCCCAGAAAGTACCCGTGGGTGGTGGGCAGCGTCACGTGACCGGAACTCGACCAGGTGAGGGCCGGTGTGTGCACCTGTTCCGGATGCGGCCCCGGATCGGGGTCGTACCGCGCGGCCGGATCGCCGGTGAGCAGCAGATTGCGGGCGCTCACCGAGACCGCGGCCGTGGTCGCCAGCGGGAAGGCGTTCGCATCGGCGATCACCAGCAGGTCCAGCGAATCACGCGGGATCCGCAGGGGGTCGGCGAAATCGGCGGGTGTGCCGCCCACGACGCAGCCACGGATCGCGTTCGCCAGGAACCGCGGATAGCGGTCGGCTTCGAGGATCAGCCATTCGGGAGCCACGGCCACCGACTCGCTCTTGGCGACCAGTTCGGGCAGTACGCCGGCGCGCACCACCGCGTCGAGAAGGTTCTCCACCGGCGCGGCGGTCGGCGCGACGACACCTATCCGCCAGTTGTCCCCGGTGACCAGCGCGGCCAGCACATCGGCCAGCACGGCGGTCCGGCCGGTGCCGGTGGGTGCCTGTACGGCGAGATACGAACGGTCCAGGGCGCGTAGCGCCGCGGTGATGGCGGCACGGGGATCGTCCCCGGCGGGCGGTTGTCGCGGCTGCGCGGAACCCGTGGCGGTGGGGTCGAGCCGGGGCGGGCGGCCGGTCAGCAGGTCGAACAGGGCGGTCGCGGGGATCGCGGGCAGCGAGACGAGCAGGTGCCGGCCGATATCCTCCATGGCGTCGACCGCGGCGAGCGGTGGTGCCGGCAGTGCCGGAGCCAGCGCGACCGGTAGCTCGTCGTGCGGGTCGGCGCCGGGCGCCAGGGTCTCCTCGAGGCGTACGGTATCGGCGAAATCGGTATCCACCGCCGAGCCGAGGACAGTGGCGGTCCCGCAGGTGCGGACGGCTCGCGGCGCGCGTCCGGCGGGTTCGTAGACCACGCAGACCGTGGTGCCCGGGGCGAGACCCGGACCCGCCAGCCGGCCGGTGAGCCGGAGAAAGCGGCGCACCGTATCACCGGGGCCGATATGCCATTTCGTATCCACCGCGGCCGAATCGGCCACCATGACCCCGGGTTCGGCGGCCCAGTCGGCGGGCGGGTGGGTCAACCGGTCGATATGCGCCCACCAGGCGGTCTGCTGTTCCCGGCGGTGATAGCCGAGCAGCGCGGCGGTCAGCGCGGCGACCCGGTGTGGATCCGCCCGGTCCGGATCGGGGCTCCGGGCAGCGAATTCGGCCAGGGCGGCCTCGGTGGGTGAGGGTTGCGCGGAGGGCGTTTCACACAGCAGGCGGTCCAGCGTCGGGACGGACTCGACCGGTGACACGGTGGGTGGTTCGCTCACCTGCTCGCGTAACCGATCCGCCAGTCGCAGCACGGTAGGGGCGCCGGAGGACGAGGTGGCATCGAGTACCGCCGCGACGGCGGGTAACTCGTAGGACTGCGATCCGGCGACGAAAGCGCCCCGGAGTATCGGGTACAGGTCCACCAGGGTGCCCGACCGCAGCAGCATGTCCACGGTTTCCTCACCGGAGCCGAGCCGGGCGCCGGTGTGCAAGAGGAAGGTACGGGCGGCGGCGGTGTAGTGGTAGATGTGCAGATCGGGATCGGCCAGCAGCGGTTCGGTGAGTGCGGCGAGGATGTCGGTGAAGGCGCGGCGCCCGGCGGCGCGCAGGTCGCGCCGCCGCTCGGAGTTCGGCGCGCCGGGGGCTTCGAGCGGGATCTCGCGGGTCAGGCGGACGGTATCGCGGGCGGCGACCTCGATCCGTAATCGGCCGGGGGCCGCCTCGTCCACATGGAGCGCGAGGTCGCCGGGAGTGGCGGCGGGCAGCATATCCAGGGCGGACGGGTCGGCGGTGACGTATTCGCCCCTGCCGGAACGCTCCTGGCGCAGTTGGACCACGGCCTGGGTGCGCAACCGGCTCAACAGGCGCGGGGGGATCTCCGGCGCGGCGACGGTGCGGGTGGTGAGCCGATCCAGGGTCGTGACACCGGCCGCGCGCAGCGCCGCCCGGGTGGGCAGATCCATACCGGCGACCAGCAGCAGATCCCGCGCCTCGGCACGGGCGGCGCGACAGACGGCGCAGCGGTGGCAGGCGCGGAAGCGCGGATCGCCCCACTGCACCGGCAGCAGTTCGCCGGAATGCTCGGCCAGGATCTCGGTGACCCGTTGCCGCCGTGCCGTATACACCGGCCGGGTGGCCGAGAACGCGACGAGGTGAATTCCGCCTGCCGAGTGGACCGACAGCTGCGGGTCGACCCGCACCGACCGCTGCTCGAACAGGGCGGCGGCGACGGTGAGCCGCAGTGCCGTGGCGACCGGTCCCGAGCCGTCCGTATCGACACCGTGCAGCCGGATACCGGCGGTGGTGCGGGTCAGCAGATCGATGGGCGCGAACACTTCCCCGTCGAAGACCAGCGGGTTCAGCACCGCCGGTGCGCCGGCGCCGACAGCGGCCAGGGTTTCGGTGTGCGCGGTGGACACTGCCCCGAGTGAATCGGGAGAAGCTCCGAGGCGGGAGATCTCGATCAGTTCGCCCGCGTACCGCTGCCGGATATCGCCGAGTACCCGGTCGAATGCCGTGGCTTCGGGGACATCGCCGCCGAGATCCGCCGTCGCGCACCCGCCGTCGTCACCGGGTAGCGGTCCTACGGTGCCCAGTTCGGCGTCGAGGGCGCGCAGCAGTGCGAATTCGCAGCGTGCGGCGCGCACCAGATCCGTGGCGGCGTACACCACCCGATCACCGACGACGAACAACGGCCCTCCTGCGCCCAGTGCCACCCCGGCCGGCGCTCGCGCGCGGGCCGGACGGGCCCCACTGTAACCACCGGGTGCGACCTGGTGGAACGGGCCGTGGCGTCAGGAACGCGGTTTCCGGCGATCCTGGCGTTTCGGGCCGTCGCGGCGCGGGCCGCGGCCGATCGAGCGATGCCCGGGCGGACCCTGATCGAGTTGCAGCTGGATCAGCACACCGCTGATGCGGGTGCTGCGCAATGCCTCCAGCGTTTCCGGTGGCAGCTGGGCGGGCAGTTCCACCAGGCTGTGGTCCGGCCGGATACTGATATGCCCGAAATCGCTGCGCCGCAGACCGCCCTCGTTGGCGATGGCGCCCACGATCGCGCCGGGCACCACCCGGTGCCGTTTGCCCACGCTGATGCGGTAGGTGGCCAGCTCCGCGCCGGTCGCGTGATGCCGGGACGGACCGCGACGCTCCTCGAAACCACCCTCCTCGAACCGGCGCGGCGCCCGTTCACGGCGCGGCCGTTCCACCGGCTCCGGTTCGGGTTCGAGGAAGAAGCTCTCACCGTCGTGCGCCGCCACCGCCAGCGCGGCCGCGATATCGGCCAGCGGGGTGTTGTGCTCCTGCTCGTAGTCCTCGATCAGTTTCCGGAACAGGGCGAGGTTGTCCGAACTGAGATTCTCCGTGATGGCGTCGCCGAACTTCGCGACCCGCTGGGCGTTCACATCGTCGACGCTGGGCAGCTGCATCTCGGTGAGCGGATGCCGGGTGGCGCGTTCGATGGATTTGAGCAGATGGCGTTCGCGCGGGGCGACGAACAGCAGGGCCTCACCGCTGCGGCCCGCGCGTCCGGTGCGGCCGATGCGGTGCACATAGGACTCGGTGTCGTGCGGGATGTCGTAGTTCACCACATGCGAGATCCGGTCCACGTCGAGGCCGCGGGCAGCGACATCGGTGGCGACCAGGATATCGAGGGTGCCCGCTTTCAGCTGGCCGATGGTCCGTTCCCGCTGGGCCTGGGCTATATCGCCGTTGATGGCCGCGGCGGAGAAACCACGGGCGCGCAGTTTCTCGGCCAGTTCCTCGGTGGCCTGTTTGGTGCGCACGAAAATGATCATGGCCTCGAAGGACTCCACCTCGAGGATCCGGGTGAGCGCGTCGAGTTTGCGCTGATGCGATACCAGCACCCAGCGCTGGGCGATATTGGTGGCGGTGCTGGTCTTGGCCTTGACCGTGATCTCGACCGGTTCGCGCAGGTACTGCTTGGAGATCTTGCGGATGGCGGCGGGCATGGTGGCGGAGAACAGCGCCACCTGCTTCTCGGCCGGGGTGTCGGCGAGGATGCGCTCCACATCCTCCTGGAACCCCATCTTCAGCATCTCGTCGGCCTCGTCGAGCACCAGATAGCGCAGCTTCGACAGGTCCAGGGTGCCCTTCTCCAGGTGATCGATCACCCGGCCCGGCGTGCCCACCACGACCTGGGCGCCGCGCCGGAGCCCGGACAGCTGCACGCCGTAGCTCTGGCCGCCGTAGATCGGCAGCACATGGGTGCCCGGCATATGCGTCGCGTAGCGGCCGAACGCCTCGGCGACCTGGATCGCCAGTTCCCGGGTGGGCGCGAGCACCAGCGCGGCCGGCTGTTTGCCGGCGGGCTGCTCCTGCAGCAGCCCCATCAGGATGGGGATGGCGAAGGCCGCCGTCTTACCGGTCCCCGTCTGCGCCAGGCCGACCACATCCGTGCCCTCCAGCAGCGGTGGGATGGTCGCGGCCTGGATGGGCGAGGGCGATTCGTAGCCGACATCGGCGATGGCCGAAAGGATGCGGTCATCGATACCGAGATCTGCGAAGGACGGTCCGGCGGTTTCGGGTTCGGTCTCGCCGGGGTGCTCGCCCAGGTTGTCGTCGCCCTCATTGGTGCTCATTGACCAGAAGTTTACTGGTACGGGCTGGTCGTCCGGCCCACCGGCCCATACGGTGTCAGCATGAACGCCGCCCCCACCGAGCTCTCCGACCCCCCGCACGCCGGCGCAACGGTTCTCGCGGTCGTGCAGTTCGCACCGCATACCGATATCGATGCCAATCTCGTCGCCCTCACCGGGCGGGTGCGGGACGCGGCCGAGCAGGGTGCGCGGATCGTGGTGGCTCCCGAGTACTCGATGTTCGCGCTCGGCCGGCTCGACGAACGGGCCCTGGCCGCCGCGCAGCCGCTCGACGGCCCGTATGTCACCGCTTTGTCGGAACTGGCCGCCGAGACCGGGGTGCACCTGGTCGCCGGGATGGTGGAAACGGCCCCACCCGGTGACGAGCGGATCCACAACACTCTGGTCGTGCTCGGACCCGACGGCTCGCTGCGGACCCATTACCGCAAGGTCCACCTCTACGACGCGTTCGGTCAGCGCGAATCGGAAGTGGTCGCACCCGGGCCGCTGGACGAACCGGCACTGTTCACCGCCGACGGTCTCACCTTCGGTCTGCAGACCTGTTTCGATCTCCGGTTCCCGGAAGGGTTCCGGCGGCTGGCCGTGGCCGGCGCGCAGGTCCTGCTGCTGCCCGCGCAGTGGATCCCCGGACCGGGCAAGGTCGACCAGTGGACCACGCTGCTGCGCGCCCGGGCCATCGAGAACACGGTGTATGTGGCCGGTGCCGACCAGTGCGGGCCGCGCGGCGCCGGTGCCTCGATGATCGTCGACCCCGCGGGCCGGGTGCTGGCCGAATTGGCCGACGCGCCCGGTATCGCCGTCGCGGAGCTGGAGTCCGGCCTGGTGGACCGGGTGCGGCGGACCAATCCGAGTCTTGCGCTGCGCAGATTCGTGGTCGCCACGCCGGAAGCGAGTAGCGTCGAAAGGTAATGCTCTACGCCGACCGTCTCACCGCCGGGCGCGCACTGGGAAGCGAACTGACGCACCTGCGTGCGGAGCACCCGCTGGTGCTCGGACTGCCCCGGGGTGGGGTCCCGGTGGCGGCGGCGGTCCGCGACATCATCGGCGGCGATCTCGACATCCTGCTGGTCCGCAAACTCGGGGTGCCCTGGCAGCCGGAACTCGCGGCGGGCGCGATCGGCGAGGAGGGCGCGCGGGTGCTCAATGCCGATGTGCTGCGCCAGACCGGCCTGGATCGGGCGCGGCTGGCGGCGATCGAGGCGGACGAGCGCGCCGAACTGGACCGCCGCCGCGTCCTGTGGCGCGGTGACATCCCGCCGATCCCGCTACAGGACCGCACCGTGGTGATCGTCGACGACGGGGTGGCCACGGGGGCGACCGTGGTCGTGGCCTGCCGGGTGGCCCGGGCCCGGCAGCCGCGGCGCATCGTCGTCGCGGTGCCGGTGTCGGCGCCCGAGGCGCTCGACCGGATCCGGGCCGAAGCCGACGAGGTGGTGTGCCCGCAGGCGCCGTCTGCGCTGGCCGGGGTGGGCGGGGCCTACCGCGACTTCCACCAGCTCGACGACGCCGAGGTGACCGACCTGCTCCGGCCGGACGCCCGGTGAACGATGCCGGGCGTCCGGCCGGGTGGGCGGGTTACAGCTCCGGCTGGGCGTAGTCGGCGACCTGCGCGGTCAGCACCCGCAGATGCTCCAGCGAGCTACCGAGGGTGCGCTCGATGGCGGTGAGCCGGGCCACATAGTGACTCACCGGGTACTCGGACGTGACGCCGATACCGCCGTGCATCTGGATCGCTTCCTGGCCGATATGTTTCGCCGACCGGCTGACCTGCAGCCGGGCCCGGGACGCGATGACCGGGTTCCCGGCGTCGTCGACCAGCGACGCGGTGAGGTAGTAGCTCATACTGCGGGCCAGCTCGAGCGAGACGTACATGTTCGCGGCACGCTGGGTGAGGGTCTGGAACTTCGACAGCGTGACGCCGAACTGTTTACGGGTCTTCAGATACTCGGTGGTCAGCCGCAGCGACTCCTCCATCGCCCCGATCGATTCCGCGCACAACCCGGCCTGGGCCCGGGCGAGCACCTCGTCCACGGCGTTCGTGGCGTCGCCGCCGGTACCGAGCAGTTCGGCGGCCGCGCCGTCGAGAACGATCTGGGCGCCGCGCAGGCCGTCGACCGTCGCGTACGGGGTACGGGTCACCCCGGTGGCGTCGGCGGCGACCAGGAACAGGCCCAGGCCGCCGTCGGGCAGGGTCGCGCTGACCACCAGCTCGTCCGCGCAGTCGCCGTGCGGTACCGGGTTCTTGGTACCGCTGAGCGTGTAACCCTCGCCCTGGGCGGTGGCTGTGGTGGCGATCGCGTGATCGGGCCAGCGGGTACCGGGTTCACCGTGCGCGAAAGCCAGCAGTTTCGACCCGGCGGCGACCTCGGGCAGGATGCGCTGGCGCTGGTCGGGCGTGCCCACCGCGCTGATCAGCCCGCCCGGTACCAGGACCGCGTCGAGCAGCGGTTCCGGCGCCAGCCGCCGCCCGATCTCCTCGAGCACCAGCATGGTCTCCACCGGACCGGCCTCCATACCGCCGTCCTTCTCGGCGAAGCTCAACCCCAGCACGCCCAGTTCGGCGAGCTGATTCCAGACCTGCCGGCTCCAGCCGAGGTCGGTGCCGATGACCTCCAGCCGGGATTCCGGGTTGTACTGGCGATTCAGCAGGTCGCGCACCGTGTCGCGGAGCAGGGCCTGTTCATCGGTGAGATCGAAATCCATTACCTGACCTCACAATCCGAGGATCGAGGAGGCGATGATGGTGCGCTGCACCTCGCTGGAACCTCCGTAGATGGTTGTCTTGCGGTAGTTGAGATAGCTCGGGCCCGAGCGCTGCGCCCAGTCCGGCGAGGCGATATCCGCGGCGTGTACCGGTAGCGCGTCGGGTCCGGCGATATCGAGCACCAGCTCGGTGGCGGCCTGCTGCAGTTCCGAACCGCGCATCTTCAGCACCGACGACGCGGGGTTGGGTTTGCCCTCGGTCGAGTTCGACACCACGCGCAACTGGGTGAGTTCCAGCGCCAGCAGTTCGTTCTCCAGTTCGGCGATACGCGCCGCGAACAGCGGATCCTCGAGCAGGGTGCCCGAACCCGACCTGGTGGCGGCCGCGTATTCCTTGGCCACGCCGATCCGCACCTTGGTGCGGGCGACGGCGGTGATCCCGGTGCGCTCGTTGCCGAGCAGGAACTTGGCGTAGGTCCAGCCCATGTTCTCCTCGCCGACCAGCTGGTCGGCCGGGACGCGCACGTTCTCGAAGAAGACCTCGTTGACCTCGTAGCCGCCGTCGATGAGTTTGATCGGGCGGATGGTGACACCGGGCGATTTCACGTCGAAGAGCAGGAAGGAGATCCCGGCCTGCTTCTTCGGGGCGTTCGGGTCGGTGCGGACCAGGCAGAAGATCCAGTCCGCCCACTGGGCGAGGGTGGTCCAGATCTTCTGGCCGTTGACGATGTAGGAGTCACCGTCGCGTACGGCGGTGGTGCGCAGCGAGGCGAGGTCCGACCCGGCGTCGGGTTCGGAGAAGCCCTGGCACCACCAGATGTCGAGGTTGGCGGTGGCCGGCAGGAAACGCTTCTTGAGTTCCTCGGAGCCGAACTGCGCGATGACCGGGCCGACCATGGTGGCGTTGAAGGTCAGCGGGTCCGGCACGCTGGCCAGCTGCATCTCGTCCTGCCACAGATGCCGCTGCATCGGGGTCCAGTCCTTGCCACCCCATTCGACCGGCCAGTTCGGTACGGCCAGGCCGTGCTCGTTGAGGATCCGGTGGGAGGTCACGACGTCCTCGCGGGACAGTTCGTGACCGTATTTCACGCGCTCCCGGATCTCGGCCGGGATCGCAGTGGTGTAGATCTTCCGCAGCTCGTCACGGAAGGCGGCCTCGTCGGGAGACAGAGTTAATTTCATACACATCTCCAAATATGTCTCGATTGTCCCGGCATAGAATTTACACCCCTCCTCGATCCTGCCGTGTCGAGTGCATCACATGTGGTGAGAGCGCAGGGGCGGCCGCGGCGAACGAGAGCGGAGTGTGACCCGGCGGCGACCGGAGCGGCCTGGTACTTTGCTGCGGTGGGCGGGGGGTCGCCGGCCGGATCGGCACCGCCGCCCCGATCGGATGTAGGGAGTCAGCAGTGCACAACAAAATCGTCGCGCGCACGGCGGCCACGGCAGCCGCTCTCGGTATCAGCGCCGCGCTCGCCTTCACACCGGCGGCCGCCGCACCCGCGCCGACCCCGGCCGAAGCGGCGATACAGGCGCTCACCGAGCGGACCGCCGACAAGCCGGAGGCCCAGGCCGGAGTGGACGCGCTGCACCGCTATGCCGACTACATCGCCGCCGACCACATCAGCACCATCGGCCTCTACACCCCCTTCGTCTACGCCGCGCCCACCTTCGGCTGTGGCAGCAACGGGCCGATCACCACCATCATCGCGGCCGGCACCGCCAACGGGCCCAGCGCGAACATCGGCGGTACCCCCGGCACCCTGACCTTCCACGCCACTCCCGGACATCCCGGAATCCCCCAGGCCTCGGGTCTGGTGGTCGCCTGGATCAATATCAACAACGGGCGCAGCGGTCTCGACATGCTCGACGATCTGACCGAGTTCGGCACCCCGTCACTGTCCCGGACCGTGGACAGCGGTCCGGGCACCGTCCTCGCCTCCATGTGGGGCACCATCGACTACCCGGGCGCGCTCTGTGTGATGACGCCCACGGTGGGCATGTTCCCGGTGCCCGAGGCGCCCGCGCCGGCGCCGCAGTCCGCGCCCGCCGCACCGCCCGCCGAACCCGGTGCTCCGGCCCCCGCACCTGCGCCTGCGCCCGCTCCGGCCCCCGCGCCCGCTCCGGCCTGATCCGCCGGCACGGGCGAGACGGTCCGCGGTAGGCCGGAGGAGCCGGTGGCGGCCGCCGATCGTGGCACCCCACCGCCCGGCCGTTCTTTGCCAGAATCCGGCCATGGGTTTCTTCGACGGCGTGCGCGGCCGTCTGCATTATCGGCACCGGCCGGTCGACCGGGCCGCGACGGGTCTGGTGCTGCTGCCGGGTACCGGTCAGCACAGCGGGCACTATCACGAGTTCGCCCGGCAGCTGAACGCGGCGGATATCGCCGTCTGGACGCTGGACCCGGCAGGGCAGGGACTCAGTGAAGGTGATCCCGGGCGGCGGCCGGCTCTGTCCGAACTCGTCGCCGACGCGGCCGCGCTCTTCGAGTTGGTGCGCGAACAGGCTCCCGGACTCCCACTCACACTGATGGGGCATTCGCTCGGGGCGATCACGGCGCTGGCCGCGCTGGGCGCCACCCCGTCGGCCCTGGACCCCGCCGTCGCGGCGCGTCCGGCGATACCGGCGGGCCTGCCGACCGGGCTGGTGTTGTGCGGGACGCCGTCCCGCGCCTTCGACGATCGGGCCGATGCCGCCGAGCCGCGCCTCCCACCGGTCCTGGCGGTCCACGGGGTGGACGACCGCCGGGCGCCGATCGACCCGGTCCGAGTGTGGGCGCGGCGGCGCGAGGCGGTGGAGCTGCGGGAATACGCCGATGCCGGACACGATCTACTGCACGAGCGCGTGCGCGCCCGGGTGACGACCGATATCGTGCAGTGGACGCAGGAGATCGTCGCGGGGCCGGTGCGACGACCGTGAAATCCGCTGTGTGACAGCGGAGCAGGAAGGGGGAGACGATGCAGCCGAATGCGATCACCACGCTCGATTCCGCCGTCGAGGACGGGCAGCTGTGGATCGACGGCGTCCTGGTGGCCGAGGGCGCGCCGGAACAGTGCGCACTGCGTTACGAACAACTCGCCGACCAGGTGGACGCGCAGATCGACACGCTGTCCGCGGCGGTATCGCTGCCCGGTTTCGGGGGTTTCGACTCGGGTGCGGCACTGCGCTCCGGATTCGAGGGCAAGGCCACCGATGCGATCGCGGCGCTGCGCCGGTATTCCGACAGCGCCCGGCAGCTCGCGCACACCTTCCGGGCCGCCGCGGCGGCCTACCGGGATTCCGATGCCGATACCGCGGCGGCGCTCGGGGCCGCCGCCGAGCCGACGGGGGTCTCCGGTGCGTGAACTACCCCGTGCCGGGGCCCGCGGCGTGCATTACCGCGTCGATCCCGAGTACGCGCCCACCGTGGAGGTATTCGACAACCTCACGCACCGGCAGATCCATGCCGGGGTGGCCGCTATGAACCCGTCGGTGCTGCAGACCGGCGGGCAGACCTGGCAGGGCGCGGCGACCGGCCTCACCGACGCGGTGGCACAGGCGCATACCGAGATCCGCGGCGCCATCGCCGACGGCTGGCGCGGTCCGGCGGCCGGTCTGGCCGCGGCCGCGGTCCGCGATTTCGAGGCCGCCGGGCGGCACCTCGCCGATGTGCTCGCCACCGTCGGCCAGCGGCTCGGCCGAGCCGGGGACGCCGCGGAAACACTGCGCGCCGCGGTCCCCGAACCGTCCGGGGCCGAACCGGATCTCGCGGCGGCTCTGCTGGACCCGCATGCGGCCACCGGGAATATCGCCCTGCAACGGACGGCCGACGACGATCGGGCCGAGGTGGTGCGCGTGATGGACAGCGTGTACACCGGTGCCTTCATCCCGACCGGTGCCCAGGTCCCCGCGTTTCCGGACCTCCCGGACACGATGCCCGGCGCACAGCCGCCCACCGCGGCCGACCCGGCCGCGCCCGCGGTCCCGGGCCCGGACACCGCGGTGGGACAGCGGCCCTCGTCCGTAGCGGCGGGAACATCCACGACCGACCGGCAGCCGGGCCCCGCTCCGTCCGACGCCGCGGTCCCGGAGGAACCGGCCTCGTCGGTGGTCGCGGTCCCCGGTGACCGGTCCGATACCCCGGACCCCGCGTCCGGTTCCGGCCCCGAGCGCACGACCGCGGCAGCCACCCGGCCGGGCGCCGTGCCCGCCACCGCGCCCCCGGCGGCGCCGGCCATCGCCGGAGCCACGCCGGCGACCCCGGGCGCGGCGACGGGTTTTCCGTTGTTCGCCGCGCCGGTCCGCCCGGCGGGTTCAACCGGCGACCAGGAACGTTCCCGGGACGAACAGCAGCGGTCCGCGGGCGGCGAAGCGGTCACCGGGATGGGCGCGGGCGCGATCGGCGGTCTGATGGGCGGCGCCATGGCGGCCGATACGGCCCGGGCCGGGACCCCGGTGGCGCCGCGCCCCGAGCGCACCGCCCCGGCCGAGGACGACCTGCACTTCGGCGACGAGGAACTCACCTATCTGGAGCCGGGCGAACCGGCCGGGCAGCTGATCGGCGCCCTGGAGCCCACCACTCCGCCGGTGCTGGGTGAGTGGACGGAAGAGGAGTGAACTGGATCCTCACCCCGGACCAGTTCGCGCTGGCATGGGCACGGACCGTCGGCGACCGTATTCCCTACCCGCTGGCAGTGCGCCTGTCGGCGCGTGATTCCGTCGAGCGCACCGCCCAGCTGCCCGCCCTGCAGCAGTGGTGCGACGGCACCCTCGACGCCGACCTGGAGGCCGCGCTCCGGGTACTGGCCGGTCCCGAGGTGAGCGTGGAGGCGTTCGGTCAGGACGGGGACCGCGTCCCGACCGTCCGGGTACTCGGCGCGTCGGCGGGCCGGATCGGGGTGGTCGTCACCCAGCGTCCGGGCCCGCACCGGGATCGGGGCGGCGAACTCCGGATCACCGCCGGTACGGCCACCTCGCTGCCGGTCCGGGTGATCGCGGTCCTGCCGGCCGTGGCCGCCGGTACCGGCGGCCGGTTGCGCGCAGCGCGTGACGAAGTCGTGCGGGACGGCCGGGACCGGGTCACCGTCCCGGTGTCCGGGCCCACCGTGGCGACCCGGATCCGGAAACGGCTCGCTCTGCCTCGGGACGGCCTCGGTCAGATCGTGGTTTCGGTACACCGGCGCACCGGGCCGGCGCCGTTCGGCGTGCTCTGCTGGGTGGATATCACCGACGACGGTCGCTACGCGGTCCACACCGGTAAGGACGTCGAGATCGCCCCGGTGGGCGCCGAAGGTTTCACCAATGCCCTGCGGCCCATGGTCGCCGCCGCCCAGCGGTCGGTTTCCTACGCCGAACGCTGAGTATCGAACCGGTTCTCAGGCGACAACCGATCAACGACCACTCGCCGCGGTGGCGGCGGGACAGGGACAGGCGATGGGTCCGTGCCGTGTGGCGCTTCCGCAGCGGGCGGCTGCCGAGCGCCTGTCGCAGGGAGCGCGGCTGTCGCACCGAGCGCGGCTGTCGCACCGAGCGCGGCCGTCGCACCGAGCGCGGCTGTTGCACGGAGCGCGGCCGTCGCACGGAGTCGGGGGCCTTCACCGCCCGAGCCGCAATGGGCACCGGCTGCTGTCGGGGCATCATCCGACCGACTGTGTGAACCCCAGGAACCCGCGTCCGAGATCGTCTCCTGGTCGGTGGCCTACGGTTCCGGGTCCGGGCCGGGAGCAGTTGCCGTGGATTCGGCACGATGCCACACCGTCGTGGCGGGCGGGCAGTGGTCGAGGACCGCGTGATCGGCATTCGCGGCGGCGGGACGCCGCTGCCTGTCGACGTCCGATGCGTCGGTCACCGGGGTGCGACGGTGACGGGCGGGGTGGGAAAGGGTGGCTCTCCGGCGGAGTCCGGCGTGGTCGCCGCGCCGGTCGTGGGTGCGGCGATCCGGGGTGCGACGGGGACCCGCGTGGGCTTCGATTCCACCGGGACGCTTTCCGCCGTACCCGTTCCCGGGGACCCCGGCTCGCCTGCTGCGGCCGGAGGTTCGGCGGGCGGGGCCGGCGGTTCGGTGGGGGAGGTGACCGGGGGGTCGGTGGGTGGCTGCCCCTCAGCGTCGGGCGGAACCGGTGCGACCACCACGGTCATGCCCGGAGACGAAGCGGGAAGCGGGGATTCGGTGTGAGCCGGTTCCAGTGGCGGGCTCGGCAGCGAGGCGGTGGTTCAGCCGGGCTCGGCCGGGCCGGCCGGGTCCGGGGTGGCGGACAGGGTGACCCGGCGCGTGGTCTCGTCGGCAGTGGGTTCGGCGCCGGGACCCGCGGACGCGGTGACGGAGATCTGATACTCCGGCGGGAGGGTGCGCCGCGGTGGCGGCTCCGGGGCCATCCGCCACGAGGGAGACGGTGGTATCAGTACTTTCGCGACGGTGGTGGAGGGCTCGCCGGTGAACCCCGCCGGTTCCGCGGCCTGCGGCCCGGAGCGGATCGGGGGCGGCGGTATGTAGGTGTCCTCTTGACCGATTCCGCACGCGCCGATGAGCACCAGCCCGAGGGAAACCGCCCCGGCGGCCGCCAGGGGTCCGGCGACCTTCGTTTTGCTCTCCATCGGTGACGCTCCTGTGATATGTCAGTGGCCCAACCTTAATTCAGCGCGCCGGGGAGAACTAGACCCCCATCTGCCGATCCCCTGGTTACCGCGTGTAGAACGGTCGAGAAAGGGTACGGTTCAGGTATCGAATTGATATCAGCCGCGTGTCGCGGGCTTGTGTCGCGTAACAATCTTCGGGTTGTGGTCGTAGCGTATGTTGCTGAAGTGACGCATGAGACAACCGGGGTTCTCGGTGACCATGCACTGAAGTGGTAGGCGCGCAGCGATTTCCGGATCGGCGCCATCGAGGAGTAGATGATGGGAGACCAGACCGCCACCGACCTGCCGGGCGCGGGAGAGGAGTCGGCCGCAGCGGCGGCTCCGGAACCGGCGGCGGATCCTGTATCGGGTGGCGCGGGTGCGACAGTGGGCAGAGTGCTGGGCTGGCTGGTCTTCGCCGGTGGGCTGGGCGCGGCGGCTTTCGGTATCGGGACCCTGCACGTGATCATCACCGTGGTGGGTCTCATCCTGGCCTGCACCGCGGGGTTGACCCTGTTGAAGCTGCGGGCCGACGGCCCCGGCCCCGAACCCGAGGCGGGTATCGCCGGCTGAGTCGGCCGTCGCGGTCCGGCGCACCCCTCATGCTCTGATCCGAGCGGTCGAACGGGCTCGGCGCTTGTGGCTGCGCACTGAGTGGGACAGGTGTCCGATCGCTTTTTCGGACAGATGATCACCCGGGTCGCTCGGTGCGTGGCGGCGTGCCGTCCCGATAATCGGCCGTTTGCCCGGCTTCGGCTTCCTCGGTAGTTTGGGCTCCGGTCGGGTCGGATCAGAAAGAAGAGAAGAACATGATCGAAGCTGGGTCCGCGGCCCTGAATCTGGCGAATCTCGTGACGTCCATCGCCGCCAATGTGACCTATCTGCTGCAGGCCTGGGGAGTTCTCTGAGCGTTTGCCGACGGTGTGGCGGTGCGCCCGTAGGGTGCGCCGCCACACCGCGTCCGGGCCGCTGGTTCGTTGCTGATCGCCCCCGGAGACGGCCTGTCGGGCGCGGTGGGCACTGCCCGTGCGGCGCGCCGGCGGATAACGTATGCGCTGTCGCGCATCGTCGCATAACCGCCCGAGAGGAGATGCTGTGCCACAGCAGGTTCGAGGTGTCATCGCCCGCAGTTCCGGGGCGCCGGTCGAGCTGGTACCGATCGTCGTACCCGACCCCGGCCCCCGGGATGTGGTGGTGAAGATCCAGGCGTGCGGGGTCTGCCACACCGACCTCACCTACCGCGAGGGCGGGATCAACGACGAGTTCCCGTTCCTGCTCGGCCACGAGGCCGCGGGGGTGGTGGAAACGGTGGGGTCGGCGGTCACCCATGTGGAACCGGGTGATTTCGTCGTCCTGAACTGGCGGGCGGTCTGCGGTCGGTGCCGCGCCTGTAAGCGTGGCCGGCCCTGGTACTGCTTCGACACCTTCAACGCCAGTGTGCCGATGACCCTGGAGGACGGCACCGAACTCACCCCGGCGCTCGGTATCGGCGCGTTCGCCGACAAGACACTCGTTCACGAGGGCCAGTGCACCAAGGTCGATCCGGCGACCGATCCGGCGGTCGCCGGCCTGCTGGGCTGTGGCGTGATGGCGGGCCTGGGCGCGGCGATGAACACCGGCGATGTCGGTCGCGGCGACTCGGTGGCGGTGCTCGGCTGCGGCGGAGTCGGTGACGCGGCGATCGCCGGCGCCCGGCTGGCCGGGGCGGGCACCATCATCGCGGTGGACACCGACGCCCGGAAACTCGACTGGGCGCGCGAACTCGGCGCGACCCACACCATCGACGCGTCCACCACCGACGCGGTCGCCGGAATCCAGGACCTCACCGGCGGTTTCGGTGCCGATGTGGTGATCGACGCGGTCGGCCGCCCGGAGACCTGGAAGCAAGCCTTCTACGCGCGCGACCTGGCCGGCACCGTGGTGCTGGTCGGCGTGCCGACCCCCGATATGACGCTGGAGATGCCGCTCATCGATTTCTTCAGTCGCGGTGGCGCGCTGAAATCGTCCTGGTACGGGGACTGCCTGCCGGAACGGGATTTCCCGATGTTGATCGACCTGTACCGGCAGGGCCGGTTGCCGCTGGACAAGTTCGTGACCGAGCGGATCGGGCTGGACGCGGTGGAGCAGGCCTTCCACACCATGCACGGTGGGCAGGTCCTGCGCTCGGTGGTGGTCCTGTGACGGCCCGGGTCGAACGCATCGTCACCGAGGGGCAGTTCTGCCTCGACGGCGGCTGCTGGGATGTGGCGAACAATATCTGGCTCGTCGGCGACGACGACGAAGTACTGATCATCGACGCCGCGCACGACGCGCAGCCGATTCTCGGCGCCGTGGCCGGGCGCCGGGTGACCGCCGTCGTGTGCACGCACGCGCACAACGATCACGTCACCGTGGCGCCCACGCTGTCGGCGGCCACCGGTGCGCCGATCTTCCTGCATCCCGACGACGATGTGCTCTGGCAGCAGACCCATCCCGGCGTGGAGTACCGGCCGCTGGCCGACGGCGAGGTGTTCCGGGTCGCCGGCGCGGAACTGCGGGTCCTGCACACGCCGGGACATTCGCCGGGGTCGTGCTGCCTGTACCTCGCCGAGAGCGGCGAGGTGTTCAGCGGCGATACGTTGTTCGAAGGCGGCCCGGGCGCGACCGGCCGGTCCTATTCCGACTATCCGACCATCCTCGCCTCCATCAACGAGCGGCTGTTCGCCCTACCCGAGCAGACGGTGGTCCACACCGGGCACGGACCGGACACCACCCTCGGCGCCGAGCGGGCCACTGTGCCCGCGCAGGCCTGAGAAGTCGCACGCCGATTCGGCGATGCCCGCACGGGTGCCGCCGAGTCGGCGCGTTTCGCACCTCCGCGAGGTGATGGCCGAGGGTCCGGGCCCCAGGGCTGCCGCGGCGGTCCGATTGCCCGAACCTGCGCGCAACGCACTCCACCGTGAAGCGTGCCGCCGAAATCCGGTCGGTGAGCCCTGGCGCCGGTACGAGCAGCCGCCGTCCGCACCGCGATTCCGTGGTGGCACGGACGGCGGCCTGCTGCCGGATGGGAGGTAGGTGCGGGCGATCTCGATGTGTGCGCGGAGTCCGGCGGAACTTCCCAGAGCGTTGCCGGCCCACGGGCGATACCGGCCCGGAGCCGGCCTCGGTGCGGTGCTCACCACGGCGACCGAGTGAACGGTGGCCGGCACCGGACGGGACCCTCTGAACCGTCAGGTAGTGCGGGGCTCCAGCACGAACACCGGGATACGGCGTTCGGTCCACGACTGGTAGTTGTCGAAATCCGCGTACAGTTCGAGCAGTTTCGGCCACAGCCGGTCGCGTTCGGCATCGTCGGCGAGGCGGGCCCTGACCGGGATACGGTCCTTGCCGATCTGCACGGTGGTATCCGGCTGCGCGACCAGGTTGTAGTACCACTGCGGGTTCTTCGGCAGCCCGCCCTGCGAGGCGACCACGATGATGTTCGCGTCGTCGCGCAGGAACAGCAGCGGCACCGTGAACCGCTTACCGGATTTGCGGCCGGTGTGTTCCAGCAGCAGCGTGGGCACCGGTTTGCGGAAACCCGCCCCGACGCGCCAGGTGCCCCCGATCCGGCCGCCGGTTTTCCGGTAGGCCCAGGTGTTCACCTTGGACATGTACTTGATGACAGTCGGCACGAAGGACGAGTCGAGCTGTTTGGGCCGGTTGTTCACTTCTCGAAGCTCCGATGCTCAGCGCAGGATCAACAGCGCGGATTTCTCGATGAGGTCGGCGATATCGGCGTAGGAGGCGTAGCCCATACCGGCCCGGACGAGTGCGCCCGCGTAGACCAGTTCCAGCGAGACGACCACCTCGGGGTCCGGGTCGGGCCCCAGCGCGCGCTCGATACGGGTGCGGATCTCCAGGCCGATGCGGGCGCGCAGATGGGCGACGTCGGGGTCGCGGCCGAGCATGGCACTGGTGACCGCGCCGGAGACCTCCTGGTCGTCGGCGACCAGCATGGCGATGGCACGCAGCTCGGCCACCACCCGGACCGTGGGATCGGGGTCCTCGCTGACCGGTGAAGGCGCCGCCACCAGCCGCCGCCAGAAGATCTCGGCGACCAGATGTTCCTTCGACGAGAAATAGGTGTACGCGGTGGCGGTGCCGACCCCGGCCGCGGCGGCGACCATGCGGATGGTCATTCCCGCGAACCCCTCGCGGGTCAGCACCTCCACCGCGGCCTTCGTCAGTTTGTCGACCGTATCGGCTTGTTTCGCGGACAGCCGCCGACGGGTCGCCTCCACGACGACGGGTTCACCTTCGGACATGTGTCTAAAGGTACCGTTTCAGTTCTTCGCGGCCGTAATCCCGGCCCGGCGGCCGTAGAAACTGCCGTCACCCAGCGAGGTCCCGCTGGCGTATCCGCCCGCGCAGACGCCGGAGGTGCAGCGACCGGCGGCGAACAATCCGGGAATGGGTTCACCGTTCACGTGCAGGACCCGGGAATCCAGATCGGTACGCAGACCGCCCAGGGTGAATCCCGCGGTGAAGCCGCGCATATCGAACGCGGCGAAGGGGCCCTCCAGCGGTTTCGTCCACTCCGCTTTCTTGCCCAGCAGCGGGTCCTGACCGTTCGCGGCGTGCTTGTTGTACAGCTCGACCGTGGTCTGCAGGGCCAGCTCGGGGAGGCCGATATCGGATTCGAGTTCGGCGATCGTCTCCGCCGCCCAGGTCGGCGGCTGGCGGAAGAACGGAGTGGAGGTCTCGGTGGTCAGCGATTCCTCGTAGGCGGCCTCGCCGATGATCAGGAACGCCTGGTTCTCCTGGTGGAACAGGGTCATCTGCCCGATCCGGCCGGGATAGGTGTCCTCCGGGACGTAGCGCTGGCCGCGGCCGTTCACCAGGATGCCGCGCGCCATCATCTGTGGATCACCGAAGAACGCGACCTCGGTGGCGTCCATATGGGCGAGATCGGCGCCGAGTGCCTGCGCGATCCGGATGGCGATCCCGTCGTGTTCCTCGATGGCGGCGCCCGGGCGGCCGATGAGCCGCGGCGCGAAACCTTCGATCATCTGGTCGTGATAGGCGAAACTGCCGGTGGCCAGGACGACCCCACGCTCGGCCCGGATGGTCAGTTCCTTGCCGTACTGTTTGGCGACCACGCCGACGACCCGATCACCGTCGACGATCAGGCGCTGGATCCGGGTGTCGTATTCGGCGGCGACACCGAGCTTCTCGGCGGTTTCGGCCAGCGGTTTCATCAGCATGTAGCCGCCGCCTTTGGACCCGGTCCGCTTATTGCTCATCTGCGGGACGTGGCCGCGCGGGGCGGGGTCGGCGACGGTGTTGAACGGGGCCGCGTTCTCCCCGCCGGAATACATCAGTCCCTCGTCGTGCGGGGGTTCCCAGCCGGGTTCGCCCCAGAACTCCTCTTTGAAGGGCACCCCGTTGGCGACCAGCCATTCATAGTGTTCGACACTGCCGCGGCAGTAGTCGGCGATCTTCGCGCGGTCCGCCCCCGGCCCCAGCGCGGCGACCATGAACTTCTCCATGTTCTCCGGGCTGTCCGCGAAACCGAGTGCCTTCTGCAACGGCGTGCCGCCGCCGAGGTAGATGAAACCGCCGGCCAGTGCCGCCGCACCGCCCCAGCCGCTGGTGCGCTCCAGGATCAGCACGTTCGACCCGGCCCGGGCCGCCTCGATCGCGGCGCAGACACCGGCGATCCCGTAGCCGGCCACGACCACATCGGCGGTGCGGTCCCACTCGGTGACCTCGGCGGCGGGTAACGGTCGGAGAGAGGTGGGATCGGCCATTATTCGGATTCCTTACTGTCGTTCTGCGCGCCGGCTGCCGGGGTTCCCGGGGCGGCCTGCTGTGCGGCGATGGTGGCACGTCCCGATGCGGGGGTGGAGTGGTCGTCCCGCTCAGCGGTGGGGGCGTCTTGCGGCGTGGCGGCTCCGTCTCGCGTGGTGGCGATCTCACCCCGCCCGACGCCCAGCCCCTCGCCGAGGCGGGTCAGCGCCAGCGCGGCCAAGGGGAGTTCGGCGCCGACCCGGCCGCCCAGGTCGAGAGCCAGGGACAGGTCCTTCTCCCCGAGCTCCCGGACATGGGTCAGGATCGGCAACCAGAAATCGCCCTCTTCGATGGGGGCGGTGGTGTCACGCAGCATGATCGAACCCGCCCCGCCGGTCACCGCGTCGGAGTGGCGGACCACCTTGCCCAGCGCGGTGATATCGAGCCCGGCCGCCTCGGCCAGCCGCTGTGCCTCGGTGGCGGCGGTGAACGAGATGAAATGCAGCATATTGCGGGCCAGTTTCATGCGGGTGCCGGCCCCGACCTCGCCGGCGTGCACCACCATATCGGCGAAGCAGCCGAACGGTTCGCGTACCACCGCGACCGCCTCGGCGCTGCCGCCGATCATCACGGCCAGTCGGCCGCTGTTCGCGCCCGCGGCTCCGCCGCTGATCGGGGCGTCGACCAGGTGCACGCCGCGCTCGGCGCAAAGCCGGGCAAATTCCACCGCGGACTCGTCGCCGATGGTGGAGTGCACGGCCACCACGGTGCCCGGCGCGGCGGTGCTCAAAATCCCGTTCTCGCCGGTGAGCACGGCGCGGACTTGCCGGTCGTTCACCACCGCGATACTGATGACCCCGCATTTCGCGGCCAGTTCGGCCGCGGTGGCGGCGGCCTCGGCGCCCGCGGCGGTGAACGGCTCCACTGCCTCGGGCCGGGTATCGCAGACGGTGAGACCGCCGGACCAGTCCAGTAGTTTCTTCGCCATCGGCCCGCCCATATCACCCAGGCCGATGAAACCGACCCGGGTGCTGCCGGCGGAGTCCGCGCTCACTAGCGGATCACCTGGCCGCCGTCGACGCAGAAGATCTGCCCGGTGACCCAGGAGGCGTCGTCGGAAAGCAGGTAGAGCAGGGCGCCGGCCATATCGTCGGGCGTGCCCATCCGCTTGAGCGGCAGCCGGTTCACCATATCCTCGACCATGCTCGCGGGCGTGGTGGTCTTGGTGGCCTCGGTATCGGTGGGGCCGGGGGCGATCGCGTTGACCCGGATATTCGAGCCGCCGAGTTCGGTGGCCAGCTGCTGGGTGAGACCGTTGATCCCGACCTTCGCCAGACCGTAGAAGCCGGAGTACACCCAGGCCGCGGTGGAGGACTGGTTGACGATCGAACCGCCGCCGTTCGCGGCCATGTTCTCCCAGACGGCGCGCGTCATCACCAGGGCGCCGTCGAGATTCACCGACATGAACTTCTTGTAGTAGTCCCACGGCACGGTGAGCAGCAGATCGAGTTTCATCCCGCCGTAGATGGCGGCGTTGTTCACCAGATGGTCGATCCTGCCGTACTTCTCGACGGTGAAGTCGGCCAGTGCCTTCGCCGAGTCCGGGTCCGAGACGTCGACGGTGTGGAACGACGCGGTACCGCCGTCGGCCACGATCTTCTCGGCGACGGCGGTACCGCCCTCTTCGTTCAGATCCGCGACGACGACCGACGCGCCCTCGGCGGCCAGCGCCTGCGCGTAGACCTCGCCGATACCGCGGGCGGCGCCGGTGACGATGGCGGTCCTACCGGTGAAACGAGCCATGGGATGAGCTCCTCGTTGATCGGGAAAGCTTGGTCGGAAAAGGTTCCGCTGCTGTGGGGCCGGCCGCGCGACTACTGCGCGGTGGCGACGAGTTTGGTCTCCAGGTACTCCTCGAACCCGGCGACGCCCATCTCGCGGCCGATACCGGACTGTTTGTAGCCGCCGAAGGGCGCGTCGGCGCTGTACCACATCCCGCCGTTGACGCCGAGCGTGCCGGTGCGCACCCGGTCGGTGACCCGGCGGATCCGCTCGGGGTCCTTCCCCCACACCGCGCCGGACAGGCCGTAGGGGGAGTCGTTGGCGATCCGGATCGCGTCGTCGTCGCCGTCGTAGGGGAGTACCACCAGGACCGGGCCGAAGATCTCCTCCTGGGCGGCCTTGGCGCTGTTGTCCAGGTCGGCGATGACGGTGGGCTCGACGTAGAAACCACGCTCGTGTTCGGCCGGGCGGCCGCCACCGGCCACGATCCGCCCGCCGTCGGCGCGGGCGGAGTCGATATAGCCGAGGACCCGGGTGCGCTGCCGGTCGGAGATCACCGGACCGCAGACGGTGCCGGGGTTCGTCGGGTCGCCGGGGCGGATACCGCGCATGGTTCTCGCGGCGGCCTCGAGCGCCTCCTCGTATTTGTGCCGCGGTACGAGCAGGCGGGTGGACAGGGCGCAGCCCTGGCCGGCGTGGACGCACAGCGAGAATCCGGCGTAGCTCACCGCGGTGGCGAGGTCGGCGTCGTCGAGCACGATGAACGCCGATTTGCCGCCGAGTTCGAGGAAGGTCTTCTTGAGATTGGCCGCGGCCGCGGCCATCACGGCCCGCCCGGTGTTGGTGGACCCGGTGAAACTGATGAGGTCGACCCGCGGATCACCGGAGAGCTGAGCACCCAGGCCGTGATCGGCCGAGGTGACGATATTGACCACCCCGGGCGGAATCTCGGTCTCCTCGGTGATGATCGAGGCCAGCGCCGCCGCGCACCACGGGGTGTCGGGGGCGGGCTTGAGGACGATGGTGTTGCCTGCCGCCAGCGCCGGGCCCAGTTTCGCGAAGTTGATCTGGTGCGGGAAGTTCCACGGGGTGATCGCGCCGACCACACCGACCGCTTCGCGGCGCAACGCCCGATGGGTGCTGATTCCCATCGGCGCGGCCACGCCCAGTTCGGTTTCCCATTCGTAGTTCGCGGCCAGTCGCGTGGCGAAGCTCAGGTCCTCGACGGGGCCCTCGAGCTGGGGTCCGCTGGTGAACATGATCGGCGCGCCCACCTCGGCCACGGTGATCTCGCGCAGTTCCTCCGCGTGCGCCTTCAGGCCGGCCTGCAACTGCTCCAGGCAGCGCACCCGGAACGCGTGGTCACGGGACCACTCGGTGTCGTCGAAGGCGGTGCGTGCGGCGGCGATGGCGGCGTTCATATCGGCGGCGTCCGCGTCGGCCGCGGTGCCGATGACCTCCTCGGTCGCCGGGTTCACATTCTCGAACACGCCGTTGCCGCCGGGCACGAGGCTGCCGCCGATCAGCAGTCGAGAACTGTCGCCGGGCAGAAGACTGTTCATGAAAGACCCCAATACTGTCTGGACAGGTGTATGGAATATAGTCCGGACTCTTTCGCGAGTGCAAGAACGGGTTCTATCGTTCGGTGCTCAGTGCTGATCGTGCCGCACACTCGGTGAAGTGGGGAGTGGTGGGCCGGATTGCTATCGATCGCGGCTGTGTCGATGCTTCTGAGCAGTCGATTCCCGTACGATCATTGTCGCGGGGGCGCGCCGCTGGTACCGTCCAGACACATGTCCAGCTATGTGTCTCCCCCAGGCGGCCGATCGGTCGCGCCCGGCGAGAACTCGTTATCGAAACAGAGGTGGGTCCGATGACGGCCGCATCGTTGGAGCCGGTGACGTTCGATCCCTACGACTACGTCTTCCACGAAGACCCGTACCCGGTCTACGCCCGGCTGCGCGCGGAGGCGCCGCTCTACTACAACGCCGAACTCGACTTCTACGCGCTGTCGCGGCACGCGGATGTCACCGCGGGATTCCGCAATGCCGCCGCGCTGTCGAATGCCAACGGGGTCTCGCTCGACCCCGCGGCCTGGGGGCCGCACGCGCACAAGACCATGTCGTTCCTCGCCATGGACGATCCCCGGCATATGCGGATGCGCAAGCTGGTGTTCAAAGGTTTCACCCCCAAGCGGGTGGCCGATATGGAGACCCGCATCCGGGAACTGACGCTCGAATATCTGGAACCGGCGCTCGAGCGCGGTGACTTCGACTGGATCCAGGACTTCGCGGGCAAACTGCCGATGGACGTCATCTCCGAGCTGCTGGGTGTCCCGGCCGCCGACCGCGACGAGATCCGCCATATGGCCGATATGGTCATGCACCGCGAGGACGGGGTGACCGATGTCCCGGATTCGGCGATCGAGGCCTCGCTGAACCTGGTGGTCTACTACTCGGAGATGGTCGCGCAGCGCCGGGAGAACCCCACCGACGACCTCACTTCCGCGCTGCTCGGGGCCGAGATCGACGGCGACCGGCTCACCGACGACGAGATCATCGGCTTCATGTTCCTGATGGTGGTGGCCGGGAACGAGACCACCACCAAACTGCTGGGCAACGCCCTGTACTGGGCCGGCCGCAACCCGGCGGAATACGCCAAGGTCGCCGCCGACCCGGACCGGGTCCCGGACTGGGTCGAGGAGACCCTGCGCTACGACACCTCCAGCCAGATCGTCGCGCGGACGGCCACCGAGGATCTGGAGTACCACGGCCGGGTCGTCCCGGCGGGGTCCAAGGTGCTGCTGCTGATCGGTTCGGCCAACCGGGACGGCGAAGTGTTCGACAATGCCGACGCCTACGATCTCGATCGCGCCGAGAAGGGCAATCTGGCCAGCTTCGGTGCCGGTGTGCATTTCTGCCTGGGCGCGCATCTGGCCCGCCTGGAAGCAACGGTCGCGCTGCGCGAATTCGCCGCGCGGGTGCAGTCCTACCGGGTGCGCGAGGACGACTTCGTCCGCGTGCACTCGTCCAATGTGCGGGGCTTCGCCAAGCTCCCGATCACCGTGGAGGTGCGGTAGATGCCCAGGTTCGAACCTCATCCCGAGAAGCGGCCGACCATTGTGGCCGGTGCCTCGTCGGGTATCGGTGCCGCCACCGCGGTGGAGCTCGCCGCGCAGGGCCATCCGGTGGCGCTCGGCGCGCGCCGGGTGGAGATCCTGGAAGATCTGGCCGGGAAGATCCGGGCCGACGGCGGTACCGCGTTCGCCCACCGCCTCGATGTGACCGACCAGGCGTCGGTGGACGAATTCGTCGCCGCGGCCGAGGCGGCCATCGGGCCCACCGAGATCCTGGTCTCCGGGGCGGGTGATATCGAATTCGCCCTCATCCAGGACATGGACCCGGCCGATTTCGCCCATCAGGTGCAGATCCATCTGATCGGCGCGCACCGGATGGCCCACGCGGTGCTGTCCGGCATGCTGGCCCGCCGGCGTGGCGATGTGGTGCTGATCAGTTCCGACTGCGCGCCGCTGCCACGGCCGTGGAACGGGGCCTACAGCGCCGCCAAGGCCGGAGTCGAGGCGATGGTGCAGCAGCTGCGGATGGAACTCGAGGGCACCGGTATCCGGGCCTCGCTGGTCCGGCCCGGCCCGACCGTCACCGGGATGGGCATGAATGCCTCACCCGAGGTGGTGGGACCGCTGCTGGAGTCCTGGCAGGCCTGGGGGCTGGCGCGGCATCCGTACATGCTGCGGGCCTCCGATCTGGCCCGGGCGGTGTCCGCGGTTGTGGGTACCCCGCGGGGTGCCCATCTCGTGCTGGTCGAGGTGCAGCCGGAAGCGCCGCTGCGACCGCTCCCGGAAGAAGGAAAGGACGCCTGATGACAACCGCACTGCCCCCGGGTTTCGATTTCACCGACCCCGCACTGTGGGCCGATCGCAGTCCGGTCGAGGAATTCGCCCTGCTGCGCCGAACGGCGCCGGTGTGGTGGAACGCCCAATCCGACGAAACCTCGGGTGGTTTCAACGACGGCGGCTACTGGGTGGTCAGCACGCTGGAGGACGTCAAGGAACTGTCCCGCAATCCGGAGCTGTACTCCTCGCAGCAGAAGGGGTCCATCGTCCGGCTGCCCGGTGATATCACCCCCGACCAGATGCAACTCACCGAAGCGCTGCTGGTGAACATGGACCCTCCGAAGCATTCCAAGGTGCGGCGGATCATCTCCAAGGGGTTCACTCCGCGGGCGGTGGAGGGTCTGCGCGCGGCGCTCACCGAGCGCGCGCACCGCATCGTGCACGAGGCGAAGAAGAGCGGCGGCGGCGATTTCGTCACCCAGGTCGCCTGCGAACTGCCCCTGCAGGCGATCGCCGAACTGCTCGGGGTCCCGCAGGAGGACCGGCGCAAGGTGTTCGACTGGTCGAACCAGATGCTCAACTACGACGATCCCGAATACGGCGACCCGACGGTCGCCTCGGCGGAAATCCTCGGCTACGCCTGGAACATGGCCGAACAGCGGCGATCGTGTCCGGCCGACGATATCGTCACCCAGCTGGTCAACGCCGATGTCGACGGGGAGGGGCTGGCCTCCGACGAGTTCGGTTTCTTCGTCATCCTGCTCGCGGTGGCCGGTAACGAGACCACCCGCAATGCCATCACCCACGGAATGAAGGCGTTCGTGGACAACCCGGAGCAGTGGGCGTTGTACCGGGAGCAGCGGCCGCGGACCGCGCCGGACGAGATCGTGCGCTGGGCCACGCCGGTGACCGCGTTCCAGCGCACCGCCACCGCCGACCACGTCCTGGGCGGGCAGGAGATCAAGAAGGGACAGCGCCTCGGACTGTTCTACAGCTCGGCCAATTTCGACGAAAGGGGATTCGACGAACCGTTCACGTTCGATATCCTGCGCGATCCGAATCCGCATGTCGGGTTCGGCGGTACCGGCACCCATTACTGTGTGGGCGCCAATCTGGCCCGGCTGGAAATCGACCTGATGTTCAACGCGATCGCCGACGCCATGCCCGACCTTGAATCCGTTTCCGATCCGGTACGGTTGCGATCGGGGTGGATCAACGGAATCAAGAGTTGGCAGGTGCGGTACGAATGAACATTCGAGATATTCCGGTGAACACGCTGTCGGGTTCGGCGTCCACGCTCGGCGAGCTGGTCGGCGACCGGGTGGTGCTGCTGGTCAACGTCGCGTCGAAATGCGGTCTCACACCGCAGTACACCGGGTTGGTCGAACTGCAGAAGAACTACGGTGATCGCGGTTTCAGCGTGGTCGGTGTGCCGTGCAACCAGTTCATGGGGCAGGAACCGGGCAGCGCCGAGGAGATCCAGCAGTTCTGTTCCACCACCTACGGTGTGGACTTCCCCCTGCTGGAGAAGGTCGAGGTGAACGGCGACGGCCGGCATCCGCTGTACCGGGAGATCATCGAAACCCCCGACGCCGACGGCGCGGCCGGTGATGTGCAGTGGAACTTCGAGAAGTTCCTGATCGACCGGGACGGGAGTGTCGTGGGGCGTTTCCGGCCCACCACCACACCGGACGCGGACACGCTGGTCGCGGCGATCGAGAAAGCGCTGTAACCGACGCCGTAACGGCTTATGATCGAGGCCCGCTCACCCAGTGGTGAGCGGGCCTTTTTCACTTTCTACCTGCGAAAACGGTGTGATACGGCGGAATCCGGACGTGATCGGTGAAAACCGCCCGCCCGGCTTGAATCGGCCATAACATGGACAACTGTCTGGACATAAATCCGGCTCAGTTCGGCACGCCGGGGTGCCGAACGGTTCGAGGCAGGTGAGTGGTGGTACCGATACACAATCGGTCCGATCGGCCGACAACGACACGGCACAAGCTCTGGGCCGCCGTGCAGTACAAGCTCGCGGCGCTGGGGATGGTGCTGGTCATCGCCTCGGCCGTGGTCTTCTCGCTGGTCATGTTCTTCGGCGGGTTCACGCCGAAGGAACCGGTGACGGTCGTGGTCCCGCGCAGCGGGCTCGTGATGGATCCCGGCGCCAAGGTGAAATTCCGGGGCGCGGAGGTCGGCCGGGTCGGAAAGATCGAATCCGGTAACGGGGAGGTCCGCCTCGAACTCGATATAAACCCCGACCTCATGCGCCTGGTCCCCGGCAACGCTCAGGTCGATATTCGCTCCACCACGGTGTTCGGTGCCAAATACGTGAACTTCCTGGAACCGGCCGACCCCGCCGGCCGCCTGCGACCCGGCCAGGTGCTGCGCGGCGAATCGGTGACCGTCGAATTCAACACCCTGTTCGAGCGGCTCACCGAAGTCCTGAACATGGTCGAACCGACGAAACTGAATGCCACGCTCACCGCGCTGGGGACCGCGCTCCAGGGGCGCGGCGAGCGACTCGGCGACCTGCTGGTGAACGCCGACCGGTTGTTACGCGAGATCAATCCGAGCATCCCCGCGCTCCAGCATGATTTCCAGGCGGCCGCCGCGGTGACGAACCTCTACGCCGATACCGCGCCGGATCTACTGCGCACGGTGGACAATGCCACCGCCCTCGGCCACACACTCACCGACAACGAGCAGAGCTTCGACGCGTTGCTGCTGGATACGATCGGCCTGTCCGACACCACCGGCGCGGTCCTGACCGAGAACGAACAGAACCTGGCCACCGCGCTCGATCTGCTGCGACCCACCACCGAACTGCTCGACGCCTACAGACCCTCCCTGGACTGCGTCATACGTGGTCTGGCCAAGGCGATGCCGCTGGCCGACGACCTGATGGGCGGCCGCAACCCGGGCGCCTCGTTCAACGCGAGCTTCATGTACGGCGCCGAGGCCTATCAGTACCCCAACGACCTACCCAAGGTGAACGCCACCGGCGGGCCGCGCTGTGCGGGCGTCCTGGACCGGGTGCCCGGCAGCCACGCCGACTATGTGGTCACCGACACCTCGGAGGTCAATCCGTTCATCCCGTCCACCCGGATATACCAGAACCACCCGACCGTGTTCGAGTTCCTCTTCGCCGGGATGCCGGGTATGCGCTGAGCAGGGGCAGCGGTACTAGGACCCGGCCTCGGGCTGCCCCGGCCCGGGACGAACACACATCACGCCGCCACAGGGTTTGTCGCTGAGCCCCGCGGGGTTCGGGTGGACGGTCGGCCGCCGGTGCGCGGGGGCCCGCAGTTCGTGACGGTTGCGGCCGCGGGGGCCGCGGGCAGTACGACGTCGTTTCACCGGGCGACCCCCGCCCCACCGCCGCGGAGGCGGCGCGTGGTGATCCGGACCCAACCCGCCGCTCGGGAATCGGCCGGGAAGGCCCCGGGAGCGCCCGGTGCCGCCTGGGGCGAACCTGTCGGTGGCCAGTAGTTCATGGCCACCAGTCTGGCGGATGCCCCCGCGGCCGGTCGCACCCGGGTTTACCCGGGGGACCTCGGCGCACAGCCCGGCCGTGGGAGCCGGCCGGCTCAGGAGGCCAGCGCGCGCGGTGCCTCGATCACCGAGTAGTGACCGGCGTCACCGGTGACGACCGTGCTCGGCCGGCCGTCGACACCCACCGGGACATCACCGGCAAGGGTGATCCGGGTCAGTCGGCGCGGCTGTCCGTCGTAGTCGTTGACCGCGTAGTGCTGGGTAGCGCGGTTGTCCCAGATCGCGACATCGCCGAGCTGCCAATCCCAGCGCACCGTGTTCTCCAGCCGGATCACCCGGTCCTGGAGGATCCGGAACAGCGCCTGCGACTCCGTGGTCGAGAAGCCGACGAAGTTGCGCACGAAATGGCCGAGCAGCAGCGCGCGCTCGCCGCTCTCCGGATGAACCCGCACCACCGGGTGCTCGGTTTCGTAGAGGGAGGACTCGAACTCGGCGCGGTGCTCCTTGGTCTTCTCGTCCGGATGCTCACCGTGGCGGCCCACATAGTCGTAGACATTCGTGTGCACCGCCCGCAGGTTCTCCGCCAGCAGCCGCAGCGGCTCGGGCAGCGAATCGTAGGCGGCCACGGTAGAGGCCCAGGTGGTGGAGCCGCCGTAGGGCGGCAGGGTCACCGCTCGCAGAATCGACGCCTTCGGGATCCGGTCCACGAAGGTCACATCGGTGTGCCAGCTGTTGGCGCTGCCGTACTCGGAGTCGATGGCCAGGGTCTTCTCGCCGTGCGAGGTGACCGTCGGATGCGGGGTGGTCGGGCTGCCGAGCAGTTCGGCGAACTCGTACTGGCCGTCCTCGGTGAGCCGGTCCTGGCCGCGGAAGAAGATCACCTTGTGTTCCACCAGCGCTTTGCGGAGGGTTTCGACGGCCGCCGGACCGAGGTCACCGCCCAGCCGCACCCCGTCGATCCGCGCTCCGATCCTGGACCCGAGCTTGACCACGGTGGGGAGGGTGGTGGGGGTGGCGTTGTCGGATGTCATGAGCACCTCACGGATCGAGAGCGGAATCGTTCGCCTCTCGAGCACACCACCGGGCCCCGGCACCGAACAGGATTGCGGTCGCGCTGATCACAACGCTGCCGCCACCCGTGCGCGGGCGACCGTCGTGATCTGGTCCCGTCCGGCCGCGGCGTCGGCCGGGAGCCCCGTGCCGCTAGCCCAGATGTTCGCGCAGGTAGGCCAGATCGTCGGCGATACCCTCGGCCGGGGTCTCCAGCACAACCGGTGCGTCGGCGGTCCGGCACACCTCGGTGAGCAGATCCGGATCGATGGTGCCCTCGGCGAAATTGGCATGCCGGTCGGCGCCCGAATCGAACGCGTCCCGGGAGGAATTGAGATGCACCAGATCGATCCGGCCGGTGATGCCGCGGATCCGCTCGACCACGCCCACCAGGTCCTCCCCGCCCGCCCAGGCATGACAGGTATCGAGGCAGAACCCGGCCCCGTATTCGCCGACCGCGTCCCACAGCCGCGCGATATTGTCGAAATGCCGGGCCATGGCGTGGTTGCCGCCGGCGGTGTTCTCGATCAGGATCGGGACCGCGAATCCGCCCTTGTCCTGCTGGCGCTCGAACAATTTGCGCCAGTTGACGAAACCGGCCTCCATCTCGTCGTCGGTGCGCACATGACCGCCGTGCACCACCAGCCCGAACGCGCCCAGATCGGCCGCCGCCCGCGCCTGCTGGGCCACCGCGTTGCGCGACGGCATGCGCAGCCGGTTGTTGGTGCTGGCCACATTGATCTGATAGGAGGAATGGACCACGACATCGATCGGGCTGGCACGGATCTGCTCGGTCGCCGGATGCGGCGTGGGTTTGTCCCAGCTCTGTGGATCCACCACGAACAATTGGACGACATCGGCGCCGAGTCGCTCGCCGTACCCGATCGGGTCGCTGTCCGTGCGGACATGTGCTCCAATGCGCATGGCGCCAGACTATCGGCCCGAACCGACAACCGGCTCTCGTGTTGCGCCCGGGCGGTGCGGGAAGATACACCGGAAGACACGCGTACGACCCGACGAGGGGGAATCGGCCATGCTCGAGCCCGGTGACGACTTTGCGGGCTATGCCATCCGGCGGCGGCTGGGCGTCGGCGGTATGGGAATGGTGTTCCTCGCCCGGCACCCGCGGCTCCCGCGGCTGGTCGCGCTGAAACTGCTCAACCCGGATCTTTACTCCGACAGGGAGATCCGCCTGCGTTTCGAACGAGAATCCGAACTCGCGGGCCGGCTCGAGCACCCCAATATCGTCACCGTCTACGACCGCGGCGCGGAGGGCAAACAGCTGTGGATCTCGATGCAGTACGTGCCGGGTTCGGACGCCTCACTGGTGGATCTGCACGTTCTCGATCCCCGGCGGGCGGTTCAGATCGTCGCCGATACCGGGATAGCCCTGGACTTCGCGCACGCCAACGGGGTGCTGCACCGGGATGTGAAACCCGGCAACATCCTGCTCGCGAAACCGCCCATCGGGCAGCCGGAACGGGTTCTGCTCACCGATTTCGGTATCGCGGGCGTGCGCGACGCCGAAACCACCATCGCCGCGGCGGACACCATCACCGCGACCCTGGCCTATGCCGCACCCGAACAGCTGACCGGTGCGAAACTCGACCACCGCGGCGACCAGTACTCACTGGCCTGCACCCTGTTCTGGCTGCTCACCGGCTCGGGACCGTATCGCGGCAACAATCCGGCCGAACTCATCCAGGCTCATCTGACCGCGCCGGTGCCCCGGCTCACCCGGATCAGGCCCGGGCTGCCCCCGGGGCTCGACGAGGTCCTCGCGCGGGCGCTGGCCAAGAATCCCGCCGACCGGTTCCTCAGCTGTACCGAATTCGCGACCGCCGCCGCGCGCGCACTGCGCCCGCCGGGACCGCGTGGCGGGCCGCCGGGAGTCAGATTGCGGCCCGCCCAGCGGTATCCGGCACCGACCGGACCCGCTCCGACGTACGGCTCGGGGGACTTCCGGCAGCAGCCCGGGACGCGGGGCCTGCCGGCGTATCCCTCCACCGAGCACCGCCGCCTCGGTCCGCCGACGCCGCGGTATCCGTCCACCGAGTACCCGCATCCGGGCGCGGCCCCGCCCTACCGGTCCGTGGAATACCGGCAGCCCGGACCGCCTCCGGGTCCCGGTGACCACCGGCCTCCCGCCACCGCCGGGCCGCAACCGGGTTCGGCCGAGTTCCGGCAGCCGGGTCCCGATGGCCGGCATGCGCCCGACATCGTGCCCCCGGCGGATGAACGGGCCACCCGCCCGGCCCGGCCGCACCGTTCGAGTCCGGCCGAACCGGCGGTGATCGATCTGCCCGGCTTCCGCAACCGCCCCGGGGTGACCCCGCCGGTGGCACAACCCCATCGGCCGCCCCGAGACCCCGGCGCTGCGCCCCAGCTGTAGTTCCCCGGGAGGTTGTGAACGCGGGTGCGGGGTTCGGCCGCCGAGGCTTGTGTGTGGGCGGTGGTGGTTGTAGTGAGGCAGCCAGTCGTTGTCGGTCGCTGCGGCAGGGGGTCCCCCGTGCGCGCGGTAGCGCGGTATCCGGGTAGCGACCGTGTTGCGGCTGCGTATGCGGACCGGTGAGAGCCCTCGGCGCTCCATGGACTGCTGCTATGGTTTCGATGATTTCGCGTGCCCGGACCGCGGCGGTCCGGACACGCTTTTCGTCTACGCCTGCGTACCGGTGGGTCCCGGTCCCGCAGGCGGGAATTGGAGCAACCATGCTGGCCAACGGCGATGTTTTCGCCGGCTATGTCATCGACCGGCAACTCGGCCGGGGTGGGATGGGCTCGGTCTACCTCGCAAAACATCCGCGGCTGCCGCGGATGACAGCGCTCAAGCTGCTGAACCGGGAGATGTTCTTCGACAAGGAGGTGCGCGCCAGGTTCGAACGGGAGGCCGATCTGGTCGCCCGCCTGGATCACCCCAATATCGTCACGGTCTACGACCGGGGGCTCGAAGACGAACAGTTGTGGATCTCGATGCAGTTCATCGACGGTATCGACGCCGCGTCGGTGGATCCACAGAAGTTGCCGCCCGAACGTGCCGTCCAGATCATCGCCGAAACCGCGTCCGCGCTCGACTACGCGCACGGTATGGGCGTGATGCACCGGGATGTGAAACCGGCCAATATCCTGCTGGCCCGCTCGACCGGCGGCCGCGGCGAACGGGTCTACCTGACCGACTTCGGTATCGCGCGCCTGCGCGACGACACCGGACACCTCACCCAGACGGGTACGTTCACCGCCACCCTGGCCTACGCCTCACCCGAACAGCTCACCGGCGCGGACCTCGATCACCGCTCGGACCAGTATTCGCTGGCCTGTTCGCTGTACTGGCTGCTCACCGGCAGTGGGCCGTTCACCTCCACGAACCCGGCGGGGGTCATCCAGGGGCATCTGCAGTCGCCGCCGCCGTCGCTGAGCGCGGCCCGACCGGAACTGCCGCCGTCGCTCGACGCGGTCCTGGCCAAGGCGATGGCGAAGCGTCCCGACGACCGGTTCACCTCGTGCACCGAATTCGCCGACGCCGCCAAACAGGCACTCACCTCGCCGAGCTCTCCGGCGATCCCGCCGGCCGGACCGGCGCCCACCATGGTGAACCCGTCCTATCAGTCCGGGCCGTACAACAGCGGGGCGAATCAGTACCCCAGCACCGCGGCGCCCCAGCCCTATGCCGGGGGCGCGCCGGCGCAGCCCTATGCGAGCAATGTGCAGGGACAGCCCTATGCCAGTGGTGTCCAGGGCCAGCCCTATGCCGGCGGGGCGCCGGGCCAGCAGTACGCGAGCGGATTCCAGCAGGGTCCCGGCGACGGGCAGCAGCCCTACGGCGGCACGCTCGGGTACACCACCCCGGTCGGTCAGCCCTACGGTGGCGGAACGCCGGGCGGGTACACCCAGCCCACGAGCTATCCGCAGCCGATGCCGCAGGTCCAGCAGGCGCCGCGCCCGCCCAAGTCGAACACCGGGCTCATCGTCGCCATCTGCGTCGGGCTGGTGGTGCTGATCGGTGTCGTCATCGGAGTGGTGGCGCTCGCCGGGAGCGACGGCGGCGGCGGAACCGATCCCACGGCCGCCGGCACCAGCACCCAGACCAGCGTGGCCCCGGTACCCGCGACCGCGGACTCCATCAGCAAGGAATTCCCGCGGCTGGTCCCCGCGACGACGGCCGAAGAGACCGGGTACCACGACGCGAAATGCTGGGAGACCGACAGCAGCTACACCCCCAGCCCCGACGACGGCGAACCCGATTTCGGTAAATGGGCCTGGCAGTGGCGCTGCTACGGCGGTAACAACAACGACGACCCGTTCTACCGGATCTACGCCTACGCCTCCGCCGCCGATGTGGAATCGGTCGTCAAGGGACTGCCCGCGACCTCGGAGAAGTCCACCGCCGCCAACGGCGGCCAGACCTACACCAACTACACATGGGACAGCGACGGCCCGAAGATGGTCACGGTGTTCACCAACCATCCCGAACGAGCCCAGTACCTGATGTACACCGACGGTATCGTCGGCACCATCGACGAGATGCTGACCTGGTGGAAGTCGGCGCCGCTGAACTGAGCGACGCAATGACAACGGCGGATCCCACGGCAGGTGGGTCCGCCGTTCCGTTTCCCACCGGCGGGGGTGTCATCCCAGCCGCGTACCCGGCGACCCCTCAGGGGTACGAGCGGTCAGGGGGATCCCGGATGGCGCGGCTCGCGGCGGCCCGACACACTGGACCCATGACTGCTCACGCTGTCGACGTGGACCCGGCCGAGCCGGGCACCCCGTCCACCGTCGCCGCCGGCGCCATCGAACTGACCAAGGTCTACGGGTCCGGGGATACACGGGTCACCGCGCTGGACGCGGTAACGGTCGATTTCGCGCGGGGCGAGTTCACCGCGATCATGGGCCCGTCCGGTTCCGGGAAATCGACACTCATGCACTGTCTGGCGGGTTTGGACGAGGCCAGTTCGGGCCGCGTGCGGATCGGCGACACCGAGCTCACCGACCTGTCCGACAAACAGATGACCGCGCTGCGCCGGGACCGCGTCGGCTTCGTGTTCCAGGCGTTCAACCTGGTCCCGACGCTGACCGCGCTGGAGAACATCACCCTGCCGCTCGATATCGCCGGCCGCGCCCCGGACTCGGAATGGATCGACACGGTCCTGAAGCGGCTCGGTCTCGAGGACCGGCTCGGCCACCGGCCCAGCGAACTGTCCGGCGGCCAGCAACAGCGCGTCGCGTGTGCGCGGGCGCTGGCGGGTAAACCGCAGATCATCTTCGGCGACGAACCGACCGGCAACCTGGACTCCCATTCGTCCGGCGAGGTGCTGTCGATCCTGCGGGCGGCGGTGGACGAATTCGGTCAGACGGTGGTCATCGTCACCCACGAACCCACCGCCGCGGCCTACGCGGACCGCGTGATCTTCCTGGCCGACGGCCGGATCGTGGACGAGATGCGCGATCCGACCGCCGACTCGGTGCTGGACCGGATGAAAGCCCTGGAGGCCCGGTGACGCACTCCGGTACGTGCGAGCGTCCCCGGCCGGCGCGGGCGGTCCGGTAGTGGCCGCCGACCCCATGCGCAGGGTGGCGCTGCGCAATCTCGCCGCGCACAAGGTGCGGCTGGTGCTGACCCTGCTGTCGGTGGTTCTGGGGACCGCGTTCATCGCGGGATCGTTCGTCTTCACCGATACGCTGCAGCGCACCTTCGACGGGATCTTCGCGAACGAGGCCAAGGGCGTCGATGTGCGGGTGAGCCCGGAGGAGCGGCAGTCCGCGGGCATCCCCCAGGACGTGGTCGACCGGATCGCCGCCATGGACGGGGTGCGCACCGTGGCTCCCGGTATCGAGGGATCGGTGGTGCTGCTCGATCCGTCCGGGAAGAAGGCGGTGCAGACCGGCGGCGCGCCCAGCTCGGGGCAGGCCTATCTCCCGCCGCAGCAGGCTGTCGCCGAACCCGATCCGTTCGTCGCCGGTGCGCCCCCTGCCGAGCCCGGCCAGATCGCCCTCAACACCGGCGCCGCCGAACGGGCCGGCCTGAAGGTCGGGGACCGCACCAAGGTGCTCATACCCTCCCACGGCGGACCGATCGACGTCACGCTCACCGGCATCTACGCGCCGCCATCGGATACCGGCGGCTTCATCGGGCTACAGTTCACCGAGCCGCAGGCGCGGGAACTGTTCACCGACGGCACCCATGTCGCCTACGTCGATATCGCGGCCGAGGGCATACCCGGGGACACCCTGCGCGACCGGCTGTCCATGCTGTACCCGGACTACAAAGTGCAGAACGGTGACCAGGTACGCGCCGATATGCGGGCCCAGCTCTCCGAGGCGCTGAACTTCCTGAACTACTTCCTGCTGGCCTTCGGCGCCATCGCGTTGATCGTCGGCACCTTCATCATCTACAACACCTTCTCGATGCTGGTGGCGCAGCGGTTGCGCGAACTCGCGCTGCTGCGGGCCGTCGGCGCGAGCCGCGGTCAGGTGGGCCGCTCGGTGGTCGGTGAGGCGCTGGTCGTCGGGGTCCTCGGCAGTGTGCTCGGCCTGCTGGCCGGTATCGGGCTCGCCTACGGGCTCGCCGGGCTGCTGAACGCGTTCGACCTCGGGCTGCCGACGGGCCGGATGGCCGTCCTGCCCCGCACCGTGGCGGTCGCTTTCGCGGTCGGCCTGCTGGTGACGGTGGTGAGCGCGTACGCACCGGCCCGCCGCGCCTCCCGGATCCCGCCGGTCCAGGCCATGCGCGAGGAGTTCGCCTCCGCCGGTGACACGCTGCGGGCGCGTACGGTGACCGGCGCGGTGCTGGCGGTCGCCGGAATCGCGCTGGTGGTACTCGGCGCCCGCCAGACCGGCGGCGGGGCGGCCGCCGTGGTGGGCGTCGGGGCGCTCGGCCTGATCCTGGCGGTGCTGTTCGCCTCGCCCGCGCTGTCGCGCCCGGTGCTGACCGGACTGGGGCTGCTCATCCGGCCGTTCGGGGCGATCGGGCAGATGGCGCGTAACAACGCGATCCGCAATCCCCGCCGGACCGCTGCCACCGCCTTCGCGCTGACCCTGGGACTCATGCTGGTCACCGCCATCGGCATGCTCGGCGAATCGGCGAAGGTCAGCATCTCCCGGGTGGTGGACCAGGGCATCGAAGCCGACTACGTCCTCACCGGGCCGCAGATGATGGGGGTACCGACCGGCGCCGTCGACGCGGTACGGGCGAAAGTGCCGGAGGCGGCGCAGACCGTGGGCCTGCGCGGGCTCGCGCTGAAGATCGGTGACGACGACGAATTCGGCACCTCACCCGACGGCCCCCTGGACCAGGTCGTGAACCTCGACATGCTCAGCGGTTCGGCGACCCTGGGGGATTCCGAAATCCTGCTCGGCCAGGACGAGGCGACCGAGCACGGCGTGACCACCGGTGACCGGCTGCCGGTGAAAACTCTCGACGGTACCGAGATTCCGTTGACGGTCGCCGGGGTCTACGCGGATTCGCAGGTGCTGGGGCCGCTGATGGTGCCGACGACGGTCTACGAGCGGGCGGTTCCGGTATCCCTGCGCGCCGACGTCGCGGTACTGATCAAGGCCCGGTCGGGGACCGACCTCGCGTCCATGCGCACCGATCTCGAGCGCGCCACCGAGGAAATCGTGATCGTGCAGGTCATGGATCGCGAGGAGTTCAAGGGTGAGAACGCCAAGCAGATCAACAATCTGCTGGCCATCCTGTACGGTCTGCTCGCGCTGGCGGTGGTGATCGCGGTACTGGGCATCGTGAACACCCTGGCGTTGTCGGTGGTGGAGCGCCGCCGGGAGATCGGCATGCTGCGCGCGGTGGGTACCCAGCGGGCACAGGTGCGCCGCACGATCTACCTGGAATCCATGCTGATCGCGGTGTTCGGTGCCCTCGTCGGTGCGATCCTGGGCCTGGGGCTGGGCGTCGGATTCCTGCGCACCCTGCGCGACCTCGGACTGGACCAGATCGCGGTGCCATGGGATCAGCTGGTGTACATGCTGGTCGGTTCGGCGATCGTGGGAGTGCTGGCCGCGCTCTGGCCGGCGATCCGGGCGGCCCGGACACCACCGCTGGCCGCCATCGCCGACCTGTGAACCCGCACTCCGTGGTCCGGCTCCGAGCCGGACCACGGAGTGCGCGCGGGCTCAGCGGTTCTCGGTCCCCCAGTGCATGAGGTCTCCCCGGTTCAGTGCCTGGGCCAACAGGTCCGGGAACCGGTCCGGGGTGCAGGCGAACGCCGGTACGCCGAGTGCGGCCAGCGCCGCGGCGTTCTCGCGATCGTAGGAAGGCGCGCCGTCGTCGGAGAGCGCCAGCAGTACCACGACCTGCACACCGGATTCCTTCATGGCGTGGACGCGGCGCAGCATCTCCTCCCGGACCCCGCCCTCGTACAGGTCGGAGATCAGGAAGAACAGACTGTCGGCGGGACGGGTGATGAGCGACTGGCAGTAGGCGATGGCCCGGTTGATGTAGGTCCCGCCGCCGAGCTGGGTACCGAACAGCACATCGACCGGGTCGGACAGCTTGTCGGTGAGGTCCACGACCTCGGTGTCGAAAACCACCAGCGAGGTGTGCAGCGACCGCATCGACGCCAGGACCGCCCCGAACACCGAGGAGTAGACCACGCTGGACGCCATGGAACCGGATTGGTCGATCGCCAGGATCACATCGCGGTGCACCGCTTGGGCGCGCCGGCCGTAGCCCACCAGGCGCTCGGCGATGATGGTGCGCTGCTCGGGTAGGTAATTGGCGAGGTTCTTGCGGATGGTGCGGTCGAAGTCGATATCGCGCGGTTTGGGGCGGGAAATGCGGGCCGATCGGTTGAGCGCCCCGCTCACCGCGGCCACGGTACGGGTCGCGATGCGTTGCTCGATCTCCTTGACCACCTTCGACACCACCATCCGGGCGGTGGCCTTGGTGGTCTCGGGGATGACCCGGTTCAGGCTCAGCAGCGTGCCGACCAGATGCACATCCGGTTCGACCGCCTCCATCAGCTCCGGCTCCAAGAGCAGCTGGGTGAGATTCAACCGCTCCACCGCGTCGCGTTGCACCACCTCCACCACGGTCGACGGGAAGTAGGTGCGGATATCACCGAGCCACCGGGCGACCCGCGGCGCCGAACCACCCAGGCCGCCGGCCCGGTCACCGCCGGAGCGACCCGCGCCACCGCTGTCGTAGACCGCGCCGAGGGCTTTGTCGATGGCCTTGTCGTCGGCGGTGCCGAGCCCGCCGAGCGCCGGTTCGGCGGCCGCACCGAGCACCAGGCGCCAGCGGCGCAGCCGGACCTCGTCGGTGAGTCCGTCCGGTGCGGTGCTGTTCATGCGGGAACCCCCAGGATGTCGGCGACGGTGCGCAGGGCGAGCAGGCCGCGCGCCGGGTCGGTTTCGGTCGCCGCGGCGGTCGCGGCGGGGCGGCCGTCGCGCACGGCTTCGCCGATCGCGCGGCGCTCCCCGGATTCGAAGGCGCCGAACGTCCGGCGCAGCAGCGGTACGACTTCGACGAACTGCTCCTCGGACAGACCGGCGAGCCAGCCGTCGATGAGTTGCAGCAGGGCGCGGTCGTGGACCAGTACCAGCCCGCGGCCGCCGACGAAACCGTCGACCCAGGCGGCCTTGGCGGGTGCGGTGTTGCCGACCGACAGGGCCGCCGACAGCCGCCGGGCCGCCTCCTCGGTATCGATCCGGTCGGCGTCGCAGAGCAGCCGCACGGTCCGGCCGACCAGCAGGCCGTGCACATCGGGCCGGTCGGCCAGCCGGGCCAGCACCGACAGCCATCGTTCGGTGGATTCGGCGTGGTCCCGGGTATGGATCGCGGTGGTGGCGGTATCGAGCTGATCGCGCAGCGCCGCGGCGGTGTCGTCGCCGAGGCCGGTGACCGCGGCGGGCAGGCCGGCGCAGATTCGGACCAGCATGCTGTCCGCGACATGGGTGAGCGCCGAGGTGTCGGTACCGCGGACGTCGCCGTAGCGCAGTGTGCGCAGCAGACCCGGCAGCGCCGCCAGCAGATGGGTCATATCGTGGTCCACCGCGGCCGCCGAACCGAGCCGGGCGATCAGTCCGTCCAGCGCGCCCGGCAGTTCGGCGAGCAGCGCGAATTCCAGCGCCTCGGTGAGCTCGGTGACCCCGCTGCCGGACCGCGCGGCCGTATCGAGGATCTTCGCCTCGGCCGCCGCCTGCACCGTGGTACCCCACCGGGAGGCCTCGATGACCCGGACCGCGAACTCCGGTTCCCAGCGCAGCTCCCAGGTCTCCCGGAATGTCCCCTTCGACTGCACGGTTCCGGCACCGGGCGTGCCCCAGTGCACGCCGAGCAGCCGCAGCCGGTGCAGCAGCCGCGACCGGCCGATATCGCGTTCCTTGCGCAGATCGAGATCCAGCGTGCGGACCAGCGCTTCCTGTTTCAGGCGCAGGGTGCGGGCCGCGGCGCGCAGATCGGCTTCCAGTGGGACGGTCGGCGCCTCGGGCGGCACCGCGCCGAGTGCCTCACCCACCACCAGTTCCGTGCCGACCAGGCGCAGCGCCGTATCGTCGCCCTCGCACAGCACCGCGCGAGTCGCTTCGGTGACCTCGGAGAGCCCGGCCAGCGGCCGGGCCCGCAGGGCCGCCAGGGCTTCCGCCAGCCGCACCGCCTCGATGATGTGCGCACTGGAAACCGGTAGATCATGGCCGCGCAGTACGCCCGCGACCTTGGTGAGCCAGGAGGCGATCGGCCGCTCGGTCTCGGTGAAGAGATGGTGGTACCAGCCGGGCGAGGTGACGCCCGCGCCGTAACCGGAGGCGGCGGCGAGCCGGGAATGCGTCCACGGCACCCACGTCAGTGTGGCCTTGACCTTGGGCAACCCCTTCAGGAGGCGGGAATCCGCGGCGGCGGGCCCGAGCGGTTCCTGGAGCGCGGGGGCGTGCCAGGCGCCGCAGACCACGGCGATCCGCCGGGCGCCGTCCTTGCGCGCCTTGCGCAGGACCTGCCGCATATGGGCTTCCCGGATAAGGGTGTGCCGGTCGAGGATCAGCGGCTCGGGGTGCGGGGGCTCCGGATCGCCTGCCTTTTCGGCGGAGGGGCGCGGGAGCTCACCGGGGAGTTCGGCGGCCGGCAGGACGCCGGGATCGTCGTTGCCCGCCCTCTCGGCGGAGGCCGCCGGGAATTCGCCGGCCGGTGGGTTCCCCGCGGTGGCGGTGCCGTCCCCCGTTTCGGGCGTACCGGTCGGGCCGGCGCCCGGTCCGGTCTCCGGTTCGACGATCGCTGATTCGCGGAGCGCGGCCATGGCCTCGGCGATGGCCTCGAACGTGCCGACGTCGGTGGTGGATTCGACCACCGCGTCCCACCAGCGTTCGGCGTCGTCGTAGCCGCCCGCGGCCGCCAGCTCGGCCAGCGCGTCGCGGCCGCCCGTGCGGTCGTCGACGGCCAGGACCTGGGCGGCGGGCAGATCGCAGAACCGGACGGGTACATCGTTGTCGACCGCGTAGCGCAGTGCCTGCCATTCCGGGGAGAACACCGCGTAGGGCCAGAAGGCGGCCCGGGCCGGTTCGTCGGAGACATAACCGAGCAGAGCGACCGGCGGCGCCATCGACGCCGCGGCGGTATGGATCACCAGGGGATCGGCGTCCGCCGGGCCCTCGATCAGAATGGTGTCGGGCCGGAACTCCTCCAGCGCCAGACGCAACGACCGCGCCGATCCGGGACCGTGGTGCCGGATCCCGAAGACCCTGGTCTCCCCGGGTGCGCCCGCCTGCGTGGGGCTCATCCGTCGATCTCCCGGCAGGCGCGGTAGAAATCGGCCCATTCGCGGCGTTCGCGCACCACGGCCTCGAGGTATTCGGTCCACACCACCGAATCGGCCACCGGATCCTTGACGACCGAACCGATCACGGCGCCCGCGATATCGGCGGCCCGCAGCACACCGTCGCCGAAATGCGCCGACAGCGCCATTCCGTTGGTGATCACCGAGATGGCCTCGGCCGTCGAGAGCGTGCCCGACGGAGACTTCAGCTTGGTGCGGCCGTCGGCGGTCAGGCCCGCGCGCAGTTCCCGGAAGATACGCACCACCCGGCGCACCTCCTCGGCGGCGGCCGGCACCTCGGGCAGTTCCAGCGCCGAACCCAACTGCTCGACCCGGCGGGTCACGATATCGATCTCCTCGGCTTCACTGCCGGGCAGCGGGAGGACGACGGTGTTGAAGCGGCGGCGCAGCGCCGAGGACAGTTCGTTCACGCCGCGGTCGCGGTCGTTGGCTGTCGCGATGATGTTGAATCCTTTGGCGGCCTGCACTTCCCTCCCGAGTTCGGGAACCGGCAGGGTCTTCTCCGACAGGATGGTGATCAGCGCGTCCTGGACATCCGACGGGATGCGGGTGAGTTCCTCGAGCCGGGCGATCGCCCCCGTACGCATCGCGTTCAGGATCGGCGAGGGCACCAGCGCGGCATCGCTGGGGCCCTCGGCGAGCAGCCGGGCGTAGTTCCAGCCGTAGCGGATCGCTTCCTCGGCGGTCCCCGAGGTGCCCTGGACCAGCAGGGTGGACGACCCGCTGATGGCGGCCGAAAGATGCTCGGAGACCCAGGTCTTGGCGGTACCGGGGACGCCGAGCAGCAGCAAGGCGCGATCGGTGGCCAGGGTCGCCACGGCGACCTCCATCAGCCGGCGCGGTCCCACGTATTTGGGACTGATCACGGTGCCGTCGGAGAGGGCACCGCCCAGTAGATAGGTGACCACCGCCCACGGCGACATGGTCCACGACGGCGGGCGCGGCCGATCGTCCACGGCGATCAGGGCGCGCAGTTCGCCGGCGAAGGCCTGTTCGGCGTGCGGGCGCAGCAGCGCGGGGGCGGGTTCGGTGGTGGTCATTTCAGCTCCTCGAGCATTGCGGATCGTCGGTGGAGGTCGTGGCCGAGGAATCCGAGGACCGAGGCCCAGTCGTCGGATTCGCAGCGTCCCGCCAGCGCGGTGACCTCGCCCGCGTATTCGGGTGGTAGATGCAGTGTGGCGGTGTTCAACAGCGAACGGTGTGCGCTGGGGGAGGTGCCCGGCGCGCCCGGCCGGGCCGCGGCGGTCCGCGCCCGTTCCTCGAACAGGCGCAGGAGGTGGCGGACCAACTCCGGCGGCCAGGGACGAGCCACCGCGGGCAGCAGGGATTCCAGTTCGGACAGCCACGGGGTACCGAGCCGCAGCAGATGACGCAGCTGGTCTCCGGTCGGGAGCAGCGCGAACAGTTCACGCCGGCGCAGGATCGCCAGGTTCGACGGCATCCCGGCGGTGAACAGCGCCTCCGCCCAGCGGATATCGCGCTGGGCGAGAGCGGCATCCATCCAGCCGTCGAACAGCGGCTGCCGGAAACGGTCGTCCACCTGCGTCACCACGGCGCGGGCCGGGGCGCCCAGGGGGCCGGTCCAGTAGCTCAGCGGTAGTGCGGCCACCAGTTTCCGCAGCCGGGTCGCCGCGAGATCGGGCTGCCCGTTCCAGCGGTAACCGAATTCCGTGGTGCCGTCGGTGAAACCGTCGCGATGGGCCGATTCGTCCAGCGTCTCCGGAATGCCGACGAACAGCTCGGATCCCTGTCCCGCAGCGGTATCGCCGTATTCGATCCAGTCGGCGGCGCGCGCCGCCATCCGTCCGGCGAAAGCGGAGGCGGGCAGCCGGGCCAGCAACTCGGCCGCGGTACGGCGCACATCACCGCGCCGATCGCCCAGCGCCCGCTCGAGCAGTTCCTCGTCCGCGGGGCCCAGCCCATCGGCGAGTACCCGGAGCAGCTCCGCCTTCGGCGCGCCCGATTCCCGCGGCCACGCCTCGGTGAGGGTCGCGCGGGCGGCGGCCGGATCCCGGTGCCGCAGCGCGGTCAGCCAGGCGAGCCGTTCCGGCGGCCGGCCCAGGTGCCAGGCCTCCTCGGTGGGTTCGGGCTCGGCGGTGTCCCGCCGGACCAGATCGTGCCAGCGCGGAATCCATCCGGCCAGCCAACGGCCGCGGGCGCCGGCCAGCCGCAGGGCCGCCTCGCGCGTTCCGCTGTCGCCCGCGGCGAATTCGAGCAGTGTTCCCACCAGCCGGTGCGGGGCGCGGTATTCGTGCGGTGCGGCGGCGGCGAACCATTCGGGGAGGAACTCGGGCCGGGATTCGATCAACAGGGCCAGCCGGTCGGCGGCCGCGCGGGGGAGTTCCGGGCGTGGGTCGTCGGCGGCCGGCGCACCGGATACCTCGACCCGGCGGGGCAGATAGCCGCCGCGCGCCCAGGCCGTCTCCAGCGCTGTGGTCGCGAGCAGGCGCTGCGCGGCATCGCGCTCCGGAAGCGCCGCGACGGCCACGGCGACCTGTTCACCGATCCCCGACGGAGTGCCCGCCCCACGCGCGGTACCCAGCAGGGCGATCGATGCCGCCTCCGGTGTGGCGGTGACGGCGGAGCCGGCGGTGTCCATGGCGGGCCCCGCGTCGTGGAGATCCCCGTCGGCCAGGACGGAGATCAGCTCCAGCCGGCGGCCCGTCCAGAGACCGAAGACGGTCACCGGCCGGCCGCCGGACAGCGCGAGCAGCCGCCACGGTTCGGCGGGCTCGGCCAGCGGCAACGCGGTACCGTCGGATTCGCCGACCAGCCACTCCCCGCCCTCCCGGACCGGTATCACCCCGCGCAGCAGCACGGGCCAGGACTCCAGCCACGGATCGGCGGCCACCGCCGTCGCGAAATCCGCCAGGGCCGCGGCGATGGTCCCCGGCGCGGTGGTCTCCGGCGGTTCGGCGGCGGTCGGCGCCGCTGCGTCCCGGGCCGATCCGGCCAGCGCGCGCAGTGGCGCCGCGACCGGATAGAAATGCACCGCGTATTCGGCCGCGAGACCGATCGGCGGGGTGCTCGCGGCGAAGACGGGGGAGCCGAAGGAATGTTCCACCAGGAGAGCCCACCGGCCGGTGCGCAGGCCCAGGAGCCAGGTGCGGCGGGTGTGCAGCCGGTCTTCTTCCTCGGTGCGCATGCCGAGGGTCAACCACCGGTCGGTCACCGCGGGTTCGGCCTGCACCGTTTCCGCCGGGATCGGATAGCCGAGATGACCGCGGGCGGCGGCCGTCAGGGGCGCGGGCAGCGCGTCCGGTCGCGTATGGGCGGCGATGAGCAGGTACAACCAGGCGAACCGGCCCAGCAGCACTTCCGGCCAATTCGCCCGGCGCACCACGGCGTCGGGCAGTCGGCGCACCGCGGCGGCCGCGCCGGGCGCCTGGGCGTCCACCAGCCGCGCCGCCACCGCTTCGAACGCCGCATGGGAACGATCTGTCTGGGCCAGTCCGGTGCGGATCTGGTCCGTGAGCCAGGTATCGAGTTCGGCCAGGCCCGCTCGCACCCGTTCCTGCCGCTGCTGTGCGGTGGCCGGATCGGCGCCGCGGGGCTGTTTCGGCGGTGCGGCCGCCTTCGCTGCGCGCCGGCCGATCCACTCGGCGGCGAAGTCGGTTGTTTCGGCGGCCTCCGCCACCGCGCCCGCCGACCAGACCAGCAACAGCGACAGGGCGTGTTTGCACGGGAATTTGCGGCTCGGGCAGGAGCATCGGAAAGCGGGCCCGGCCAGATCGACGATCGTCTGGTACGGGGTTTGCCCGCTGCCCTTGCACAATCCCCACAGGGTGGCCCCGGTCCAGCCGGTGCCGGACCATTTCCCGGCCAGTTTGCGGGCGGCGGTGAGCGAACTCGTATCGGGCGCGAGTGCTGTCACCTGGTTCTCGCTCCACCGTTGTGTCATCCGGCGGACTCGTTTCGGTCGGTCATGATGCCCCCGTCTCTCGGTCGGGAGATTTCTATCGCACCGCACCGACAGATTCTCGCCGTGGCATGGTCGCCGATGGAAAAGCTTGGCGCCGAGCCGGATTCGGAGTACCGGGCATTCCCGTAAATGTTGCGTGATCTGGTCGGGTCTGTCATTCTGTTCTGTTCGGCCAGACCGAGCCACCCCCCTGAAGGGTGACACACCGACGAGCTGCCCGACGGGGTTGGCGAGGGGTGGCCATCGGCAGCCGGTCGGGTCGGCCGATGACCAGATCCCATCCCCGCGGGCACGTTCGAGCCGCCGGCCGTGCGTACTTCCCCACGCTCGGTTCCGGCGGGGTGTACCGCAACCGTCCGGGACGGAGCCGGGAACCGGCTCTGTCCGGAACGGCCGCTATCGGGTAGCGTTTCGCACAGCTTTCGACCGTACGACCACACACGGGGGCTCGACAGGCGTGTGGCCCGAGGGGGTGGAGAACTTCCGTGAACTCTGTGCGTGAGGAATCCGGGGCGACGTTCGTCCGGCCCGCCGAGGTGATCACCCGCCGGATCGACGGGGACCCGGACATACCCGCCGCGGTGGCCGCGCTGGTGCGGGCGTCCCTCGATCCGCCGCCCGGCTCCGCGGAATCCGGTTCGGGCACGCCGAGTTCCGGCCTCGACGGGGTCTTCCTGAGCGCCATCCGGGTGCGGGGGTTTCGCGGTATCGGTCCGGAGACCACGCTCGATCTGCCGACCGGCCCGGGCCTGACACTGGTGACCGGCCGCAACGGTAGCGGGAAATCGAGTTTCGCCGAGGCCGCGGAACTCGCGTTGACCGGCGGCAACCGCCGCTGGGACGGCCGTTCGACCGCCTGGCGCGAGGGCTGGCGCAATCTGCACCGGTCCGGGCCGGTGCGGGTGGAACTGGAAATGCGTACCGACGGCCCGGAGCCCGCGCTGACCGTCGCCCGGGAATGGGACGCCGAGGAACAGCTGCCCGGCGGCAGCTGGACCCAGCGGCGCGGCGACGGACCCGAGCGAGTGTTCGCGAGCGGTGACTGGGCGCTGCCCATGGAGTTGTACCGGCCGTTCCTGTCCTACAGCGAGCTCGGCGCGCTGGTGGACGGAAAGCCCAGCGAACTGTTCGACGCGCTGCACCAGCTGCTCGGCCTGGACGAACTGATCGTCGCGCACGAGCGGATCCGCGTCCGCCGCCTGGACCTGGAGCGCGCCGCCCGGACCGCGCGCCGGGACCGGCAGACCCTGCTGGCCGAACTCGCCGAGGTCACCGATCATCGCGCGCGGCGCGCTGTCGCGTTGTTGCGCGAGCCGGCCCCCGATCTCGGCGTGCTCGAGCGTCTGGTGGGCGATACCGCCGGCGGGCCGGAACCGGCCGCGTTGCGCGGGGTACTCGCGCTGGAGTTGCCGTCGGGCGAGCGGATCACGGCGCTGGCGGACCGGATCTCCACCGCGGTCGCCGCGGTCGCCGCGGCCACTGTGCCCGAGGTGGCCGCGGATCTGCGCGTCCTCGACGTGCTGCGCGCCGCGTACGCGCACGTCACGGCACACGGGCAGGGCGCGCCGCGGGCTCACGTTCCGGCGTCGTCCTCGGACCGGGCCCGCCCGGGCTCCGGTATCGAGGATCACGCCACCGCGCCGTGTCCTGTGTGCGGTGGCGGCACCCTCGACCGGCAGTGGTTGCTCGATACCGCGGCCGCGATCGAGGGACTGTCGGTCCGGACGGCGGATCTCGTCCGGGCCCGCGCGGATCTCGCCCGGGCGCTGGCGGAACTGCGGGTGCTCACGGGTGAGCTCCCGCCGGCACTGGCCGCCGCGGATATCGCAGGCCTGGACACCGTGGCCTTGGCCGAAGCCTGGGCGCGCTGGGTCGGGCTGCCCGACGCCGGAGAACCGCACGAGCTGCCCGACCGGTTACGCGCCGAACACGAGCACCTCCGCGCGGAACTGGGTTTCGCCCAGCAGCGCGCCGGTAAGGAGCTGGACCGGCTCGACGAGGCGTGGGCGCCGTTCGCGCCGCGCCTGCGGGCCTGGCTCGATCTCACCCGCACGGTCACCGCGCAGGCCGCCGAACGACAGACCGCACGCGCGGCCGAGGAGTGGCTGAAAGCGGCCACCGCGCGGGTACGTGACGAGCGGCTGGCCCCGCTGGCCGGGACCGCCCGGTGGGTGTGGCAGACCCTGCGTCAGCAGAGCAGCGTCGAACTGGGTGGAATCCATCTGCAGGGCAACGCGAACAGTGCGCGCCGGGTACAGCTGGAAGTCACCGTGGACGATGTGGACGGCGCCGCCCTCGGGGTGATGAGCCAGGGTGAGTTGCACGCGCTCGGATTGGCCCTGTTCCTGCCGCGGGCGACCGTCGCGGCGAGCCCGTTCCGGTTCGTGGTGATCGACGATCCGGTCCAGGCGATGGACCCCGCCAAGGTGGACGGGCTGGCCCGGGTCCTGGCCACTGTCGCCTGGGAACGGCAGGTGGTGGTGTTCACCCATGACGACCGGCTCGCCGAGGCGGTGCGCCGGATGCAGATCGACGCCCGGATCGTCGAGGTGCAGCGGCGGGAACGTTCGGTGGTGGAGGTCCGGCTCGCCAGCGACCCCGTCCACCGCTATCTCGACGACGCCCGCGCGCTGCTGCGCACCCCGCAGTTGCCGCGGACGATCGCCGACGAACTCGTCGCGACCTGCTGCCGTTCCGCGCTGGAGGCGGCGAGCCTGGCCCGGGCCAAGCGGGTGCTGCTGGCCGGCGGTATGGATCACCGCGAGGTCCAGCGGCGCATCGACCGGGCCCAATCGACCCGGGCGATGGTCACCCTCGCGGTACTGGGCCCCGGTCACCGGATCGAGGACCTGAACAAACACCTGGCCAAGGAGGGCCGGTGGGCGGTCGAGGTCGTCCGCGATGCCACCGCCGGCGCCCATGTCCCGATCGACCGCGATCTCGCCGAGCTGATCGCCGATACCGAGCGTTTCGCCGAGTGGCTGGCGCGATGAGCGGGCGCCCGGACCGGGGCCCGGGCTGGCGCGGCGGCCGGGGCCGGGCGCCGCGGACCGACGGCCGGCCGGTGCGCCTTCGCTCCGCCGGGGACTCCGCACCGCGGCCCACCATCGGGGAGAGGTTGGCGGTGGTGGATCGGCTGCTGGACGGCTCGGTACCCGCCGCCGGCGGTGTCTGGTCGCGGGCCACGGCGTGGATCCTGCGGATCGCGCTCGAACAGTCGGTCGACGATCTGTGGTCGCGGACCGAACCCGATCTCGCGCGGTGCCCGATGCGGGCCCAGCTCGTGGCGCTGCGGACGGTGACCGACCCGCTCACCGCCGCCCGGATCGCCGCCCTGTGGACCGCGCTGTCGCATGCCACTCATCACCACGACTACGAGCTCGCACCCGGTGTCATCGAGCTGCGTCGCTGGCGGGAGGACACCGCCCGGATCGCCACCGAGCTGGCCGCCGTACCGGGATGAGCGGGTGGTCGCGAAGGTGGCCGGCGCCCGCCGGGCACAATCGGAAGGTGGACGATACGACACCGTGCCCGTGCCGCCGCGGCGATATTCTCGGTGCGTGCTGCGGGCCGCTGCTGGCCGGTCGCCCGGCGCCCACCGCCGAAGCGCTGATGCGTTCCCGGTTCACCGCCTTCGCGGTGGGTGATACCGGGTATCTGCTGCGTACGTGGCACGCCGATACGCGGCCCGCCGAACTCGAACTCGATCCCGCCCGGCGCTGGCTCTTCGTGGAGATCGGGCATACGGCCGGGGGTGGTCCGTTCGACGACACCGGGACCGTCGAGTTCACCGCGCACTATCGGGATCCGGGTGGCCGTGGCCGGTTGCACGAGATCAGCCGGTTCCGGCGGGTCGACGGCTGCTGGCAGTACCTCGACGGGGAGGTCGACCGATGGTGACCGGCCGGGCCGGCCACCGGGCCACCGGGCCCGTCCGGCGGTAATCTGCCAGTCGTGTCGCGTATCGCCATCGAATACTGCACCCAGTGCCGCTGGCTGCTGCGTGCGAGCTGGATGGCCCAGGAACTGCTGACCACGTTCACCACCGATATCGGGGAGGTCGCGCTGATCCCCGGTGAGGGCGGCGTCTTCCGTATCACGGTCGACGACACTCAGGTGTGGGAGCGCAAGGCCGACGGGGGATTTCCGGATATCGCGGTCCTCAAACAGCGGGTGCGTGACCGGATCGCCCCGGAGCGCGACCTCGGCCATATCGACCGTGACCGCGACAGCGCGGGCCCCGACGCCGCGGGTTGACGCGTGCGCAGGGCCGCAGCAGTCGAGAGGGGCCGCCGCCGAGCGGCCCCGCCGGGCCGGGGCCCAGGACGCGGATCAGGCGCAGCAGCCGCCGCCGCAGCAGCCACCGCCGGTGGGCGCGGCGGGCGCGGAAACGGCCGGCGCGGCCGCGCGGCCGGTGGTCGCGAAGGTGGTCAGCAATTTCACCGTGTCGTCGTGGCCGTGCGGGCAACGCGCCGGATCCGACGCCTGCGCCATCGGGCGGTTGATCTGGAAGGTGTCGCCGCAGCTGCGGCAGCGGAACTCGTAACTCGGCATGGCCGAATTCTAGGGCCGCCCGGCGTACCTTTTTCGCGGTGCAACGCGACATTTCCGAAACCGAAGTGTAACCACTTCGGTCGTACCCTCGAATGCACAGGTAGAGGAGGTCTGTGATGAACGTCCAGTGCTTCGAGGTGACGCCTGCGGTGGGCGACGAGGGCGGCCCACTGGCGCGGACCGAGTTCGGTGCGGTCCGCGGTAGCCGGGAGGGCGCGGTAGCGGTCTGGCGGGGTGTTCCCTACGCCGCCGCAGCCGCCGGACCTCGCCGGTTCCGGCCGCCGAGGGCGCCGGAGCGCTGGGGCGGGGTGCGCGACTGCCTGGTCGCCGGCCAGATCGCACCGCAGGATATGAACAACACCGTGCCCATGGACCGCTCGCTGGAGATGGGCGAGGACTGTCTGTGGCTCAACATCTGGGCGCCTGCCACCGCGTCCGAGGAGCCGCGGCCGGTGATGGTGTGGCTGCACGGCGGCGCGTACTGCCTCGGCTCCGCGGCGCAGGGCGTCTACGACGGCCGCCACCTGGCCGAGACGGGTGACGTCGTGGTGGTGACGGTGAACTACCGGGTGGGCGCGTTCGGGTTCCTGGACCTGTCGTCGCTGTCCGACGAGTTCGTACCCAATCTGGGCCTCCTCGACCAGCTCGCGGCCCTGGAATGGGTGCGTGACAATATCGGGGGCTTCGGCGGCGACCCGGGAAACGTGACCCTCTTCGGGGAATCGTCGGGGGCCGGCTGTGTCACCGCGTTGCTCACCGCGCCGCGCGCCGCCGGGCTGTTCCAGCGCGCCATCGCACAGAGCCCGCCCGCCACGACCGTGTACGGGCAGGAACGCGCGGCCGGGGTGGCCGAACGTTTTCGTGAACTGATCGACCTGCCCCGGGCTCGGATCGGCGAACTGCTCGAATGTCCGCTCGCGCGGATCGTGCGGGCCGCCGCGGTCCTGATCGACGAGGTCCCGCTGCAAGCGCCGGGCACTCTGGCCGCGGCCCCGGTGGTCGACGAGGACCTGCTCCCGGGCTATCCCACCGACCGTTTCCGGGACGGGCGCTCGCATCGCGTGCCCCTCATCATCGGCACCAACAAAGACGAGGCGTCGCTGTTCCGGCTGTTCCGGTCGCCGATCATGCCGGTGACCCCGCAAGCGGTGAACACGATGCTCGAACAGGTAGAGGCGGGGCACCCGGGGCTGTCGGCGGAACGGCTCGCGGAGATCACCGCGGTGTATCCCGACCTGGCGAAGCCACGGGGTGCGCTGGCGATGTCCACCGACGCGGCGTTCCGGATGCCGGCCCTGTGGGTGGCCGACGGCCACGCCCAGCATTCACGAACCTGGATGTACCGTTTCGACCACGCCACGCCCATGCTGCGGGCGGCCCGCGTCGGCGCCGGTCACGCCACCGAACTGCCGTACGTGTTCGGCAACTTCGGCACCTTCGACCACGACCCCACCTTCTGGCTCGGCGGCCGTAAACAGGCCGCCGAGGTGTCGGGCCGGATGATGCGCCGCTGGCTGGCCTTCGCCGCCCACGGTGTCCCGGCCGCCCTGGACGGGTCGAAACACTGGCCGCCCTACCATCCGGAGTCACGGGACACGCTGCTGATCGACTCGATCGACCGGGTGGTCCCGGACCCCGAGGGCGACCTGCTCACCGCCTGGGGAGAACGCGCGGTGGGTTTCGCGTGAGCCCCGGACGGCCGGTGTAGGCCGGCCCGCCGGGAACACTTCTACACGTCGGTGGAGAACCTGATCCCGCCGTCGGGGATCTGCACCCCCGGCCACACCCGGGCACCGCGCAGCAGTTCGCAGCGGGCGCCCACGCTGGCGCCGTCGCCGATCACTCCGTCGCGGACCAGGGCGCGTGGCCCGATGCGGGCGCCGAAACCGATGATGGAACGTTCCACCGTGGCCCCGGCCTCCACCTTGGCGCCGTCGAACAGGACGGCGCCGTCGAGGCGGGCGCCGGCGCCCACTTCCGCGCCGCGCCCCACTACGGTGCCGCCGATGAGCAGGGCGCCCGGGGCGATCCCGGCGCCCTCGTGCACGAGGGATTCACCGCGCTGACCAGGTAGGGCGGGGGAGGGGGCGATACCGCGGACGAGGTCCGCGGAACCCCGGACGAAGTCCTCCGGAGTGCCCATATCCCGCCAGTACGAGGTGTCGACATGGCCCTGGACCCGGGCGCCTTCGGTGAGTAGCGCGGGGAAAACTTCGCGCTCCACCGAGACCGGGCGCCCGGCCGGGATCTTCTCGATGTATTCGCGCCGGAAGACGTAGCAGCCGGCGTTGATCTGGTCGGTCGGCGGGTCCTGGGTCTTCTCCAGGAAGGCCGTGACCCGGCCGTCGGCGTCGGTCGGGACGCAGCCGAAGGCACGCGGATCGCTGACCCGTACCAAGTGCAGGGTGACGTCGGCCTCGGTCTTCTCGTGCGTCTCCAGAATGGACGTCAGGTCGGTGCCGCCGAGGACGTCACCGTTGAAGACCATGACATTGTCCGCGGTGAGCCGGGACAGCACATTGCGGATGCCGCCGCCGGTCCCCAGCGGTTCGGTCTCGGTGACGTATTCGAGCTCGAGGCCGAACTCGGCGCCGTCGCCGAAGTACTCCTCGAAGACCTCGGCCTTGTAGGAGGTGCTGAGCACCACATGGGTGATGCCCGCGGCCGCGATCCGGGTCAGCAGATGGGTCAGGAACGGCAGCCCGGCCGTCGGGAGCATCGGCTTGGGCGCCGACAGGGTCAGCGGCCGGAGCCGTGTCCCCTTTCCGCCGACCAGAATCACCGCGTCAGCGCCTGCTTGTGATGCCATGGAGCTCCCTTGTTCCCATCCGATCATCGACCCGGCACGGTAACGGTCGGTTGTCTATCCGGCCTGCTCCCGATCCCGTGCACGCAGAGCGGATCGAACCGCAATCCGGCAGCGCACCGCAAGTCCGGCCTTCAGTGCCCAGCGCAGCGGGGCCTGCCACCAGTGCGGATGCCGGTCGGCCTGGAAGCGGTAGGCGCTGGCGTGGTGGGCGGGCAGCATCTTCTCGGGGTGCCGGCCGGCCGCGTGCCCCTTGGCGTGGGTGACCTCGGCGTCGGGCACGAAGACGTTGTGCCACCCGGCCCGGCCCATCCGGTCGCCGAAGTCGACGTCCTCCATGTACATGAAGTACCGGGAATCGAAACCCTCGATCGAGTCGAATGCCGCGCGCCGCACCAGCAGGCACGATCCGGACAGCCAGCCGACGGTGCGCTCGGAGATCTCCTCGTTCTCCTGGCGGTAGCGTCGGGTCCACGGGTTGGTCTTCCAGACGGCGCCGAGGATCGCGTGACCCGCGCCGTCCAGGATCCCGGGCACCGAGCGGGCCGAGGGGTAGACGCTGCCGTCGGGTTCGCGGACCATGGGCCCGATGGCGCCGGCCCGGGGCCAGCGCTGGGCCGCCTCGAGCATGATGTCGATGGAATCGTTGCCCCATCGGATATCCGGGTTGGCGATCAGCACGTATTCGAGGTCCGGGTCGAGTTCGGCGACGGCCCGGTTGATGGCGCCGCCGTAACCGATGTTGCCGCCGGTCGGTAGGAAACGCACATGGGCGTTGGCCTCGGCCACGAGTTCGGGCACGCCGTCGGTGGAGCCGTTGTCGGCCAGGATCACCTGCGGCTTCTCCGCGGTGGCGGTGGCCAGGGTGCTGATGAAATGCTCGAGGTGTTCGCCCGGCGAATAGGTGACCGTGACCACGGCCAGACGTGGGCGGTCGTGCGGGTTATCGGAAGCGCTCACAGCGCACTACCCTAACGGTCGGCCCGGGCGAGTGCCTCGGTCAGCGCGGATTCCCATGGACGCAAAGGTGTCAGTCCGGCCTCCCGCCAGGCGGTCCCGGACAGCACCGAGAAGGCGGGCCGGGGGGCGGGCCGGGGAAATTCCGCGGTGGTGCACGGCCGGACCCGCTCGGGGTCGGCGCCGATACCGGCGAATACGGCGCGGGCCAGGTCGTACCAGCTGGCCCGGCCGGAGTTCGTGGCGTGTAGCACAGCGGGTGCGGTGGGGGTGGCCGCGAGTTCGAGTAGTCCGGCGGCGAGGTCGGCGGCGAAGGTCGGGGAGCCGATCTGATCGTCGACCACGGAGACGGTGTCGCGTTCCCTTTCCAGCCGGCGCATGGTGGCCACGAAATCGGAGCCGGTCCCGGCGTATACCCAGGCCGTCCGCACGATATGGGCCCGCGGGCACAGTTCGCGCACCGCGCGTTCCCCGGCGAGTTTCGAACGGCCGTACACCGTGGTGGGTCCGGTGGGATCGGACGGTTCGTAGGGGCTGTCGGCGGTGCCGGGGAAGACGTAGTCGGTGGAGAGGTGGATGAGCCGGGCGCCGGCGCGCGCGCAGGCCGCGGCCAGTACCGCCGGGCCGGTCTCGTTACCGGCGAAGGCGGCACCGGGTTCCGATTCCGCCCGGTCCACCGCGGTGAACGCGGCACAATTGAGGACGATATCGCCGGGACGGACCACTGATTCCACCGTCGCTCGATCGGTGATGTCGAGCCGGGACCGGGTGAAGGCCCGGAGACCGGGTATCAGCCGGAGTAGTTCACCACCCACCTGACCACCCGCCCCGGTGACGAGGAGACGGTCGGCGATTTCGGTTGCGGGCGGTCGAGCGGCGTTCACCGGCCCAGTCTGGCACGCCGTCGGTCGCCGAATCGGGGTCACCGGGGCTGCTGTTGGTTAGCCTGCGTGGTGCGGAAGGTGTTTCGACGGCATACGCGAAGTGGGTCGGGGTCCTCGACCGATCCGTAAGGGGAGAGGAAGTCCAAAGGTGGCGCAGCGTGGGGAGCCGACGTTGTGGAGCCCGGTGCGGGTACTGGTCGCATCGGTTGCTCTGATGGTGCTGGTGGCGACCGGGTTCGCCTGGCGCGGGGTGGATTCCCTGGTCTCGAATATCGAGCGGATCAGCGATCTGGGCCTGGGCGGGCATACCGACGGCGCGGTCGACATCCTGCTCGTCGGCGTGGATTCGCGCACCGACGCCAAGGGCAACCCGCTCAGCGACGCCGAACGGGCCATGCTGCACGCCGGGGACGAGATAGGCACCAATACCGACACCATCGTGCTGGTGCGCGTGCCCAACGACGGCCGCTCGGCCACCGCCATCTCGATTCCCCGCGACGCCTACGTCGATATACCGGGTCTGGGCAAGGGGAAGATCAATTCCGCCTACGGGGTCACCAAACAGACCGTGCAGGACGATCTGCTCGCCGAGGGGGTTTCGGCGGACGACGCCGAGGACCGGTCGACCCAGCGCGGGCGGCAGGCGCTCATCGAATCGGTGGCCGGGCTCACCGGAATCACCGTCGATCACTACGCCGAGGTCTCCCTGCTGGGTTTCGTGCTGCTCACCGACGCGGTCGGCGGGGTGGATGTCTGTCTGCGTCACGCGGTCGACGAGCCGCTCTCGGGAGCGTATTTCCCGGGCGGCCGGCAGAAGCTCGACGGCCCGCAGGCACTGAGCTTCGTACGGCAGCGCCACAATCTCGAACGCGGCGACCTGGACCGCATCGTGCGACAGCAGGTGTTCATGGCCCAGCTGGTCCATCAGGTCGTGAGCGCCGACACGCTGAGCAATCCGAGCAGGTTGCGCGAACTCAGCGACGCGGTGGGCCGCACCGTCGTACTCGACGAGGGCTGGGATCTGATCGGGTTCCTGAACCAGCTGCAGGACCTCACCGCCGGGGAGGTCACCTTCGAGACCATCCCGGTCGCCGATCTGAACGGCACCACCACGAACGGGGAGTCGGTGGTGCGGGTCGATCCCGACGAGGTACACGACTATGTCGCCGCACTGGTCGGGGAGGAACCCACCAGCCGCCCCGCGACCGAGACCACCGCCCCCGCGGTGAATCCGGAGAACGTCCAGGTCTCGGTGTACAACTCCAGCACGGTCTCGGGCCTGGCGAACGCGGTCGCCCAGGAACTCCTCGGTCTCGGTTACACCCAGGGGGCCGTGGGTAACTATTCCGGTGGGTCGGTGTCGCAGAGTCAGGTGCGCGCTCCCTCGGCGTCGGATCCGGGCGCGAAGGCGGTCGCGGCCGCGCTGGGCGGGATTCCCGTCGTCTCGGATCCGTCGATAGCGACGGGAGCGGTGAGCGTGGTGCTGACGAGCGACTACGCTGGCCCCGGATCCGGTAGCGGAGATGTGATCGATTTCGGCTCTACGTCGACCTCGGCCACTCCGGTGCCGCCCGCGCCGCCGATCGCGGCGGCCGAAGACGGACCCACCTGTGTGAATTGAGCGCCGAAAGCAGACGATGCGTGACATAGACCAGGCAACGACCCTTCCCGAAGCGGTGCTCGAGCCGATTCTGGACCGCGAACCGGCCGCCCCCCGCGTCACCTGGTACGACGACGCGACCGGCGCCCGGATCGAGCTGTCCGGGCTCACCCTCGCCAACTGGGCGGCCAAAACCGGCAATCTGATCCGCGACGAGTTCGGGCTCACCCCGGGCGCGCGGGTCGCGGTGCTGCTACCCGCGCACTGGCAGACCGCGGCCGTCCTGCTCGGCTGCTGGTGGGCGGGAACCGAAGTGGTGCTGCACTCCGACCCCGACGCGGACCTGGTGTTCGCCGCCGCGGACCGGTTGGCCGACACCGAGGACGCACCCGAGGTGGCGGCGTTGTCGCTGGACCCGATGGGCGGGCCGGTCCGTGACCTGCCGATCGGGGTCACCGACTACGCGACCGCGGTGCGCGTGCACGGGGATCAGTTCCTGCCCGGCGGCACCGGCGCGGCACTTGACGGGATGCCGGTGTCGGAGGTGCTCACCGAGGCCCGTAAATCCGCCGCCCGGCAGGGTTTCGCCGAAGGCGACCGGGTGCTGTCCAGCGCCTCCTGGGATACGCCCGCCGAATTGATCGACGGCTACCTCGCGGTGCTCACCGCGGGCGCCTCCCTGGTCCAGGTCGCCAATCCCGACCCGGCGCTGCGGGAGCGGCGGGTGGAAAGCGAACGGGTCACCTGCATCCTGTGATGGGTCGTCTCCTACCACGGTAGGGCCGGAGTTCCGACTCCGGCAGGTTCCCCGGCCGCCGCGCGTTCCGTAGCGTTCGTAGCGGTGGTCCTCCGGTGCCGGTGGCCGTCGAACGCGACCGGGCCGACCGGCCGCCGGTCGTGCCTACCCGGGCCCGCCGGGCGGGCGGGGCGCAGGGAAGCCGTCGGCCCGACAGGAGTGGGTGGGAATGAAACCGCAGTACGTGTTCCGCTGGGTGAATCAGCACGGGCTGATCCGCGTCGCGAAGAAGGCGCAGCTGCGCCGGGGGGATCTGTTCGCCCGCCTCAACGGCGGACCCGAGGGGATCGCGAACCCGTACCCGTTGCTCGAGGAACTACGCGGGGAGGGCGGAATACACCGTGCCGGGCCGCTCTGGATCACCCTGGATCACGCGGTGGTCCGGGAAGTGCTCCGGGACAACCGTTTCGGGGTGGGTATGCCCGCCCTCGTCCGGCTGCCCGGATTCGCCCGCCGTGCCCTGGAGCGGCGCCCGATCCCGGCCAATCCCGTCGATCCGCCCTCCATGTTGATGATCGATCAGCCCGAACACACCCGGATGCGCAAACCGGTCGCGGCGGCCTTCACCCCGCGGGCCATCGGCCGCCTGCGGGATCGGGTCGTCACGGTCACCGACGAACTGCTCGCCGACCTGCCCGACGACGCTCCGGCCGATCTGGTCGGCCGGTTCGCCGCGCAGGTGCCGATCGCCATCATCTCCGAGATGCTCGGGTTCCCCGACCGTGATCGGCAGATGTTCCTGCGCTGGGGCGATGCCATCAGCCCGCTGCTGGATATCGGGATCTCCTGGAGCGCCCACGAGCGCGCCATGCGTTCCTCGGAAGCGGTTCAGGAGTATCTGCTCGACCATATCGACCGGCTGCGCGCCGAACCCGGTGACGATATCCTCAGCAGCCTGGTCCGCCAGGGCGACCTGTCCACCTACGAACTCTGCGCCTCGGCGACCCTGCTGATGGGCGCGGGTTTCGAGACCACGGTCAACCTCATCTCCAAGGGCATCGTGCTGTTGCTCGAGCATCCCGATCAGCTCGCCCGCCTGCGGGCCGAGCCGGAGCTGTGGCCCGGCGCGGTGGAGGAGATCCTGCGTTTCGATCCCCCGGTCCAGACCACCGCGCGGCTGGCGCACACCGACGTGGACATCGCGGGTAAGCGATTGCGCAGGGGTGCCACCCTGGTGCTGTCGCTGGCCGGCGCCAATCGCGATCCGGCGATGTTCCCCGATCCCGCCCGCTTCGACATCACCCGCCCCAACGCCAAGGAACATCTCGGCTTCAGCAGCGGTATCCACGCCTGCCTCGGCGCCAGTCTTGCCCGGATGGAGGCGGCCCACGCATTGCGCGCGCTCTTCGAACAGTTCCCCGAACTCCGGATCGACGGCACCCCGCGGCGACGGCAGCTGTACACGCTGCACGGCTACGAGACCCTGCCGGTCCACACCGGTCCCCGGGTTCGGGCCGGGCAGTCCATCGCCTGACCCGCGACGGTGATGTCACACTCGGCGGGCGAGAATCGTCGGATCCTTGTCGAACAGTCAGCACATCGAGGAGATCCGGTATGTCCATCGAGATCAGCAATCCGGCCGCCCTGCACGATCCGGTCCCGTTCGGCTACAGCCATGTGGCCGTCACCCGCGGGGAACTGGTGTTCGTAGCCGGGCAATACGATTCCGACGCGCAGGGTGCCACCACGACCGATGATTTCGCCGGTCAGGTGGAGCGGGCGTTCGCCAATCTGGGCACCGCGCTGCGTTCGGTGGGCCTGGATTTCGCCGATATCGCCCAGCTGCGCACCCATATCGTCGACCACGGTCCGGAGAAACTGGCCGTGGTCGGCGCGAAGATCGCCGAGATCTGGGGTGCCCGGCCGCCGGTCCAGACACTGACAGGCGTCGCGGCCCTCGCGCTCCCGACAATGCAGTTCGAGGTGGACGCGGTGGCTGTCCGACCCTGAACCGTCCGAGAAGGCAGAATCGGGGGATGGCGGATGTCGTAGTGGTAGGTTCCGGCCCCAACGGCCTCGCGGCGGCGGTGACCATGGCCGCCGCGGGCCTCGAGGTCGAGGTGTACGAGGCCGCGGACACCCTGGGCGGCGGTTGCCGGACCGCGGAGACGACCCTGCCCGGGTTCCGGCACGACGAATGCGCGGGTGCCCATCCCATGGCCCTGGCCTCCCCCTTCTTCCAGGCGTTCGATCTCGCCGCGCACGGGGTCGAACTGCTCACGCCGGAGGCCTCCTACGCCCATCCACTCGACGGCGGCCTCGCCGGGATCGCGTGGCGGGACCTGGAACGGACAGCCGACGAGCTGGGACCCGACGGTAAGGCCTGGCGATCGCTGTTCGCACCTCTGGTCCGGGACTGGCAGCACGTCGTCCGCACCGCCATGTCGGATATGCGGCGCATCCCCTTCAGTCCCGCGACCGTCCGGTTCGGTCTGCGCATGCTCGAACAGGGCTCCTCGCTGTGGAACACCCGCTTCCGTGACGGGGTCGCGCCCGCGTTGTTCACCGGAGTCGCCGAACACGTCATCGTCCCGCCCCGGCAGCTACCCGCGGTGGGCGCCGGCCTGCTGCTGGCCACCCTCGCCCACGCGGTGGGCTGGCCCGTACCGCGCGGCGGCAGCCAGGCGATCATGGACGCGCTGGCCGCCGACCTGCGCCGGCGCGGCGGCCGGCTGCACACCGGCCACCGGGTGGACTCCCTGGCGGAATTCCCGGCCGCTCGCGCGGTCCTCTGCGATATCGCGCCCGCCGAACTGACAAGGATCGCCGGCGACCGGCTGCCCGCCGGATATCGCCGCCGGCTCGACCACTATCGCTACGGCGGCGGCTCCTGCAAAGTGGACTTCGCGCTATCGGGTCCGGTGCCGTGGCAGGCGCCCGGATGCGCCGAGGCCGGCACCCTGCACCTGGTCGGCAGCCGGGCCGAGGCGATGGCCGCCGAACACGCGGTAGCCGCCGGAATCCACACCAACCGTCCCTTCACCCTGGTCATCCAGCCGGGCGTCGTCGACCCGACCCGGGCCCCCGCCGGCCGGCACACCCTCTACGCCTACGCGCACGTACCGCACGGCTCCGACCGGGACGTCAGCGAACTCGTCGCCGACCAGATCGAACGATTCGCCCCCGGATTCCGCGACCTCGTCCTCGCGAAACATGTGCGGACGGCCGCCGAAATGCCCGCCTACAACGCCAACTATGTCGGCGGCGATATCAACGCGGGCGCGATGACCCTGGCCCAGACCGTTTTCCGCCCGGTACCGCGCTGGAACCCGTACAGCACCGGGATACCCGGGGTCTACCTGTGCTCCTCGGCCACCCCGCCCGGCGGTGGCGTCCACGGAATGAGCGGCGTCCACGCCGCCCGGCACGCGCTGCGCACGGTGTTCGGCAATCGCGCCGACCCGTACCGGCTGCTCACCGCGGACACCGCGCCGAATCCGGCGTCCCAGGAACCTAGGCCTCGCCCGCGGTCGCGCGATACAGGTCCGGCTCCAGATAGATGATCCGCGCGGCCGGGACCGCCGCCCGCACCCGGCTCTCCGCCGCATCGATACCGGCCGCGATCTGGGCGATATCCAATCCCGGCGCCACCGCGACCTTCGCCGCCACCAGCATCTCCTCCGGGCCCAGATACTGCGTCTTGATATGGATCAGGCGGTCGATCGTGGTGCCGTCCACCAGGTTCTCGCGAATCGCCCGGTCCTCCGCGGCGGTCGCGCCCTCACCGATCAGCAGACTCTGCATCTCGATGATCAGCACGATCGCGATCACACCGAGCAGGCCGCCGATCGCCAGCGTGCCCACGCCGTCCCACACCGGGTCCCCGGTCACCATCGTCAGCCCCACGCCGCCGAGCGCGAACACCAGACCGATCAACGCGCCGGTATCCTCCAGCAGCACCACCGGCAACTCCGGGCTCCGCGAATTGCGAATGAACTGCCACCAGGTCGCCTGCCCCTTCAGCGGCGCCGACTCCTTCACCGCGGTGCGGAAACTGTAGGTTTCCAGGGCGATAGCGATCACCAGGATCACCACGGCGACGATCGGCGAACTCAACTCCTCGGGATGCTGGATCTTGTGCACACCCTCGTACAGGGCATATACCGAACCCAACGTGAACAGCACCAGCGCCACCACGAACGAATAGAAGTAACGGCTGCGCCCGTACCCGAACGGATGCAGTTCGTCGGCCTGCTGCGCGGCCCGGTTCTGCCCGAACAACAACAAACCCTGATTGGCGGTATCGGCGACCGAGTGCACACCCTCCGCCAGCATCGACGCCGACCCGGTGATCGCGGCACCCACGAACTTGGCCACCGCGATCCCGGCGTTCGCCGACAACGCGGCAAGAATCGCCCTCTTACTTCCACCAGCCGACATCCGCCACCCTCCTGCTAATACGACTACGACAGCCGCGCAACAGCCTATGCTGTGTCCGATTGCGGCGCCTCCGGCGGCGCGGGGTCGAGGCCCCCTCGGGACGCGCTTCGACCCTTTCAGGGCCTCGTAAGACTCGGCACCGCGAGGGTCCAGGTATTCGTAGAGGCGATCAGATGCCGGGCCGGCCGGACGGTCGATTCGGCATTCGACCCGGACATCGAATGCCGACGCAACCGCATGTGTCGAGTGTTGCGAGACAAGGGGGCCTCGACCCCGCGACGCCACAGGCGGTGCCGATTACACAGCGACGCCGCAGGCGGTGTGCCGATTACACAGCGCCGACGCAGGCGGTGTGCCGATTACACAGCGCCGACGCAGGCGCAGAACAAGGTGGCGGGTTCGTCCGTGGCCTGGGCGCGAATGTCCTTGTCCGTCGCCGAGACCCACGCGGCCGAGCCGCGGGCCAGGGTGACCTTCGAATCGCCGTCCAGCAAGCGGGCCGAGCCGGATGTGCACAGCACGATGCCCGGGCCCGCGTCCGTCAGGGGTACCAGGGCCGATCCGGCTGTGAGGTCGAAGCGGCGCAGCGCGAATTCGGGGGCCGGGGTGTCGTAGCGGACGGAACCGTCGCCGGCGGGCCGGGGGAGGACCAGGGGCAGGTCGATCGGTTCGAAATCCAGCACTTTCAGCAGTTCCGGCACATCGACGTGTTTGGGCGTGAGACCGCCGCGCAATACATTGTCGGAGTTGGCCATGATCTCCACCGCCACGCCGTGCAGGTAGGCGTGCAGATTGCCGGCGGCGAGGAACAGGCCCTGACCTGGTTGCAGGGTGATCCGGTTCAGCAGCATCGCGGCCAGCACGCCGGCGTCGCCGGGATAGGCTTCGGCCAGTTCCAGGGTGGTGCGGGCCTCGGCGGCGAATTCGCGTTCGGCATTGGACAGATACCGCACGCAGCCGTCCAGCACGGTCGGCAGCAGGGTGTCCAGTACGGTCGGCGGGAGGGTGATCCAGCTGGTGAACAGGGTCCGCAGGCCGTCGGAATCGGGTTGGGCGGCAAGCAGGTCGGCGTACTGGGCCAGTTCGGCGACCCGCAGCGCCCGGAACAGGTCCACGGTGCGCAGCGGGTCGCGGAAACCGGCGAGCGCCTCGAAGCGCTCCAGCGCGACCACCAGTTCGGGTTTGTGGCTGTCGTCGCGGTAGTTGCGCATCGGGGAATCGAGCGGCACCTGGGTGCGGTTCTCCCGGGCGAATCCGGACCGTGCCTGTTCGGCGCTCGGATGTGCCTGCAACGACAGCGGCTCCTCGGCGGCGAGGATCTTCAGCAGGAACGGCAGCCGGTCGCCGAAGCGGGCAGCGGCCGCGCCGAGCTCCTCGCCGGGATTCTCCGACACCACCTCCAGCAGCGATCGGGTGCCGTCGTCGGTGTGCAGGTAGGCGGGATCGGCGGGATGGGCACCGAACCACAGTTCCGCTTCCGGATGTGCCGACGGGACCTGGCGCCCGCAGAGTTCGGCGAGCGCGGTGCGTGAGCCCCAGGCGTACGAGCGCAGCGCACCCACGAGTTCGTGCACTAGTAGCGTCCCCCGTCGTAGCTGTCCGGATCGCTCGCCGCGATCGCCCGGCCACCGATGAGCCGCAGATAGGCCGCCGTCATCTCCCAGCGCAGCGCGAGCACGGCGAGACGTTCCAGTTCGCCGCCGATCGGAGCGGGCACCGGCTGGGGGTCCGCCGATCCGGCGCGGGCGGGATCGGCGGGGATCGCTTCGAGCTCCGCGGTGACCAGGTCGGCGTCCACGGTGCCGCCGCCCGCCCCACCGAATACCGCGATCCGGCGGCGTGCCGCGACGATATCGGAGTCGGTGCTGCACACGAAGATCCGCTTCTTCTCCACCGGCGGCGGGCCGTCGAGCTGCTCGTCGTGGAACAGCGGGTCGTAGTCGGGAGCGGCCGCGGTGGCGGCGTTCACCAGGCGGGGCAGCGCGGTCACGGCGACGGCGAGGTCCACCGCGGTCGCCGTGCGGCCCGCCGATTGCAGTAGCACCTCGGCCGCGTGCACGGCCAGCCCAGTGGTGGCTTCGGTGTCACCGGCGAGGATGAGTCCGCGCTGCTGGGTGCGCGCGGCCAGATTCTTGGCGGGATTGTGGAAGACCTCGTGCTGCGGACCGTCGCGCAGGGCCTCGGTGTCGAGGACGTCGGCCAGCTCGGCCAGTTCCGGCAGGAAGCCGGCGCCGCGGTGCCCGTCGAGGGTCCGTAGTACCGCGATGCCGACGCCTAGGTAGCGCAGCAGCCGGTTCTCGTCGAGCACCGGGACCCGGGGCGCGAGCAGTGCGGCTCGCCCGGCCGCGGCGGCGCGCAGCGGCCCTTCGTCCGGTGCCGCCACGACCACTTCCGCGCCGCGGCGCAGCGCGCGATCGACCGCATCGATGAGCCGTGGATCGCCGGCGTCGTCACCGGCCACCAGCACCACATCCAAGGGGCCGGCCCACGCGGGGACGGTGGCCACCTGGACCAGGGGCAGACTCGTTCGGTCACCGAGGGCCGCGACCAGCAGCGCGGCGGCCCGGGCAGCCCGCCCGGGCCCGGAGACCAGCAGCAGACTCCGCGGGCGCAAACCGTCGAGCCGGGTGAGCGCGCCTTCTGCCACGGCTGCCGCGGTGGCACGTACCTGGGCGCCACCGGACGCGGCCGAACGGAGGGCGCCGCCGGTATCGGCGGCTTCGAGCATTGCGGCATCGTCCAGATCGAGTACCGGGGTATCAGCGATCATCGGGCGTGGCACCTCCCCTCATCGCGCTGTTGTCGGTCTCGGCCGCGACCGCCCGCGGTGTGGACACCGGGTCTGGAACGGGCGAATCCACGGTGTGTATTTCCACTATTCCAGTCAGGCGCGGACGATGCGCAGGATCTCGGTCACGAGTGCGTCTACTTCCTCCTGCGACCTGGCTTCGACGTTGAGTCGTAGCAGCGGTTCGGTATTGGAAGCGCGCAGGTTGAACCAGGCATGGTCCGGTAGTTGCACGGTGACGCCGTCGAGCCGGTCCACCGAGACCGCGCGTTCGGCGAAGGCGTCGAGTACGGCGTCGGTCCGCGCGGCCGCGTCGTCGACGGTCGAGTTGATCTCGCCGGAGGCGGCGTAGGCGGTGTAGGAGGACATCAGCTCCGATACGGGCCGCTTGTCCTCGCCGAGCGCCGCCAGTACGTGCAAGGCGGCCAGCATGCCGGAGTCGGCGCCCCAGAAATCCCGGAAGTAGTAGTGCGCCGAGTGCTCACCGCCGAACACCGCGCCCGAACCGGCCATGAGTTGTTTGATGAACGAATGGCCCACCCGCGACCGCACCGGATTACCGCCCAGCTCGGTCACCAGCTCCGGTACCGACCGCGAAGTGATCAGATTGTGGATGATGGTGGCCCCCGGCTCCTTGGCCAGCTCCCGTTCGGCGACCAACGCCGTGATGGCCGACGGTGAGACGGGGTCCCCCTGTTCGTCGACCACGAAACAGCGGTCGGCGTCACCGTCGAAGGCCAGGCCGATATCGGCCCCCGAGTCGCGGACCAGCGCCTGCAGATCCACCAGATTCTTCGGATCGAGCGGGTTGGCCTCGTGGTTGGGGAAGCTGCCGTCCAGCTCGAAGTACAGCGGTACGACCGTGACCTGCGGCAGCGCGCCGAGTACGGCGGGGACGGTATGTCCGCCCATCCCGTTTCCGGCGTCCACCGCCACGGTCAGCGGCCGGATACCGCCCAGATCCACCAGATCGCGCAGGAAAGCGGCGTAGTCGTCGAGCAGATCGGTCTCGGTGGCGGTACCGGGTTCGCCGTCGTACCCCGGCACCCCGGCCACCAGCTCCTCGGCGATGGTCGCCAGGCCGGTGTCCTGACCGACCGGCAGCGCCCGCGGCCGGCAGAGCTTGATGCCGTTGTAGCGGGCCGGGTTGTGGCTGGCGGTGAACATGGCGCCCGGGCAGTCGAGCCGGCCGGACGCGAAGTACAGCTGATCGGTGGACGCCAGCCCGATATGGACCACGTCCAGTCCCTGCGCGAGGACGCCCTCCGCGAAAGCCGCTACCAGCTCGGGAGACGAGGCACGCATATCGTGCCCGACGACGATGCGCCGTGCCTGCTCGCCCCGCATCAACCGGGCGAACGCGGCACCGGTGTCCCGCACGAAATCGGCGTCGAGCTGGTCGGCGACCACACCGCGAATGTCGTAGGCCTTGATCACCGCGTTCACGGACTCGGCAGAGCGGGCGACTGTCATGGCGACTACCCTAATGCTTGTGTTTTCGGCGCCGCCTACGGCATCGCGGGGTCGAGGCACCTGTCGAGCAACGCACCGGACCGAGCCGGGGTGCTCGGTCGGCGGCCCCGACCTCTTTCTGTTCGCCGAGGGCGTCCCCACCATTTCTCGCTATGCCCCGCTTCTCGGCTCTGTGTGGCAGGACCTCGCACGGGGAACAGCTTCGTGGACAGCCGCGTGTTCTCGGCGCCAGCGGCGCCACGAATAGACGCAGCTCAGCCGGGGGGATCGGGGAGTACCCGGAGATGACCGCGGCGGCCGGTGCGGGTGGGCTGGGGCGGCGGGGTGTGGTCGCGGTAACCGCGCTGATCGGGTTCCGGTGGGCGGCGGCGTAGCCCGGCCTCGCGCACGGCCTCGGCGAGGGCGGTCAGATCGTCGTCGTCGGGGCTGGTGGAGAAGCCGCCTTCGTGCCGGACCATATCCCAGCCCTTGGGGGCGGTGATCCGGGAGGCGTGGGTTCCGCAGAGATCCCAGGAGTGGGGTTCGGCCACCGTCGCCAACGGGCCCACCACGGCGGTGGAATCCGAGTAGACATAGGTGAGCGTCGCGACGGCCGGATTCTTGCAGCCGGGACGGCAGCAACGACGCATGGAGATCACGCCGATGAGCGTAACCCGCCACACCCACGCGAGTGGGGTAGACACGCTCATGGATCTGCTCGCCCACGGCGCGTCGCAGTGTGATTCGTGTCTAATTGCGGCGCCTTCGGCGCCGCGGGGTCGAGGCCCCCTCGGTCCCGCCGTTCAGGCCTCGAGACTTGCGCTTCGCGCGGGCGCTTTCGAGGCCTGAAC